>NZ_JBSGJR010000019.1:23034-34910 GCF_053605645.1 Micromonospora sp. NPDC003776 | reverse complement strand
GTGGGCCGCCGCGCTGGGCTGAGCTCGGGTCAGCCGCGCCGGGACCGGCTCCGGTACGCCGCCGCGGCGGCCCGGTTGTTGCACAGCTCGCAGCAGTACCGTTGCCGGCCCGCCCGGGTCCGGTCGAGGTAGGGCGCCCGGCAGGGGTCCGGCGTGCCGGCGCTCGGGCTGGCCGCCACCGGCGCCGCGCTCGCCGCCGCCTTCCTCAACGCCGCCTTCGACCTCTGCCTCGGCTGCGTTAGCTACCTGGCGCTGCGCCGCCTCGCCGGCCGCCCCCTGGCCGCCCGGGTACCCGGCCCGACGCGCTGACCACGGGCGACCTCGTCCGACCTCCGGGCCGCCCGGGGCCGCCACCGGTCCATGGCGGTCCGGCCGTCTGCGCCGGTCCGGCGGTCTGTGCCGGTCCGGTCGTCTGTGCCGGTCCGGTCGTCCGTGCCGGTCCGGTCGTCTGGTGCTGCCCCGCGGCCATCCCTGCGGGCCGCCGCGGTCGCCCTGGCGGCTGGCCGTTGTGCCGGTCGTGCCCGCCGCCGGCGGCAGCGGCACCGGCGGGGCCCTTCGGGGACACGCACAACTGGAGAGCGACATGTCTCTGAGACATGGAAATGTCTCTCAGACATGTCGCTCTCGAGGAGCGCCGGGGGAGGCGGGTTCACGCTCCGTAACCGTGGGTGCCTCGCATTGACCGAGTGGGCAACGCAGCTCAGGCGCGTTGGAAACGTTTTCGTAACGAGCCCTTGACCTGACCGCCGAGCCGGGCGCAGACTCCCGGAAACGTTTACAGCAGAGAGCCGGAGGTGCGGGGCGTGGGTCGTAAACGTTTACAGGAGTCGGCCGACGGTCGACCCACCGTCCACACCGTCGCCGCCCGCGCCGGTGTCTCCATCGCCTCCGCCTCGCGCGTCCTCAACGGCGTCGGCGGCAGCCCGGAGACCATCCGCAAGGTGCGCGAGGCGGCGGCCGAGGTCGGGTACGTGCCCAACGCCATCGCGCGCTCGCTCCAGTCGCAGCGCACCGGCCTGGTCGCCCTCGCCGTCGAGGACATCGGCAACCCGGTCTACGTCGAGATGATGCGGGCCATCGAGTCCGTGGTCGCCGCCTCCGGCCGGCAGCTGCTGGTCCACGCCACCGGCGGGCAGATCGCCAACGAGACCGCCCTGCTGCGCCGGCTCGCCCACCGGTACGTCGACGGCATGATCGTCTCCCCGATCCGGGTCACCGACGACCACCTGGCCGCGCTCGTCGACAGCCCGGTGCCGGTGGTGGTGGTCGGCCAGCTCGGCGCCGACGCCCCGGTGGACAACGTCCGCACCGACTCGCGTACCGGCGTGGGGCTGGCCGTCGGCCACCTGGTCGCGGCCGGACGTCGGCGGATCGGCTTCGTCAACGGCCCGCTCGACACCGTGCCGGGCGCCGCCCGCGACGCCGGCTTCCGCGCCGCCCTCGCCGCGCACGGCATCGCGCTCGACGAGCACCTGGTCGAGGTCGGCGACTTCCAGTACGCGGCCGGCCGCGCCGCCACCGAGCGGCTGCTGGCCCGGACCCGCCCCGACGCGCTGGTCTGCGCCAACGACCTGATCGCCGTCGGCGCGTTGCACGCCCTGCTCGCCGCCGGTCACCGCGTTCCCGAGGACGTGGCGCTGGTCGGCATGGACGACACCGAGCTGGCCCGGATGATGTTCCCGCAGCTGTCCAGCGTCTCCCTCGGCTCGGCCGAGCGCGGTCGCAGCCGCCGGCCACCGCCACCCCGTCATCGCTGGTGTAGGGGTCGAGGTGGGTGTCGTCGATGTTGTCGAGCGTGCCGGCGGCGACCGGGAGGGCAGGCTGCGGCGGCGCGGCAGTCGCCGTGTTGGCGCTGACGGTGAACACTGCCGCGCCGGCCATCCCGCTGGCCGTGGCTTGCAAGGGTGTGGGCAGGGGCATACGCCGCAGCCAGAGCGCGCCGGCGCGAAGGCGGGCCAGGAGCCGGACGGTGACTGTGTAGGCCACCACCAGCCACAGCAGCCACGCCCCGATGGTCAACGCGGCCGCCAAGGTTTGCTCGGTCAGTGGCTGCTCCACCCACGCCTGCACCTGCTGCCCGTCCGGCCACCCGCGCAGGGGCGCGCCGACCACGAGCAGCAACACCGCCGGCGGGCCGGCCAGGAGCAGGAGGACGAACAGCAGCCACACCACCTGCCGCGGCCACCGCACCCTCAACCACCTCCACCCGGCGGCATGGCAACGCCTCCCATCGCCGCTGCTGGCATCCGCCCGGCAGGTGTGGGCGGGGTGGGGCGGACGATGCGGGCCCACAACCGGGCCGCCCACCAGACCCCGACGGCGATGGCGTAGAAGACGCCGAGGACTCCGGCGGCCCGCCCGCTGACGATCGCGGCGGTGATCAGCGCGAGCGGCGCGCCGAGGATCAGGCGGAACACCAACGGTGTCACCAGCGCCATGACCACACCCACGCCGAGCAGCAGGCCACCGACGCGGCCGGCGAGGTCGATCCACAGCACCATGTTCGGCCACCGGTCGGCGGTCAACGAGTACTGGACGAGCAGCATGCCGGCGGCGGCGGTGATCACGGAACCGGTCGGCGCGGCCAGCAGCGCCGACCAGCCGCCGTGCGGCGCCCGCCATTGGCGGGCGGCGACCACCGCCATGGCCGCCGCCATCAGCACGATCGGGGTGATTGGCCACAGCGCCCAGCGCAGGAACCCGCCCACCGGCAGCGCGAAGTACTGGCTGGAGACCACCGCGTACAGGCCGGCGATCGCGACTCCGAGGGACACGGCGGCGAGGATGCCGACGCTGACCTTCCCACCTTCGGATCTGATATCGGGGGTGGGGCTGTGGGCGGCGATGAGGGAGCCGAGGATGGTGCCGGCGCTCAGGCAGGCCAGCAGGGCGAAGACGCAGGCCATGGTCAGCTCGCCCCAGTTCACGTTGACCGAGTAGTACAGGCCCCGGAAGGTCCTGGTGCCGTCGTGGTATTCGGCGGTCATCAGGTACTGCCAGAGCAGGGCAAGGGACGCCAACCCGGGCACCGCGAGCGCGACCGCCCGGCGTACCGGCGGCACCGGCACTTCGATCGGCGGGGCTGCCGCTCCAGGGTCGGCGGCGCCCGCGTCGGCGGCACCCCGGACGGCGGCGGTGGCAGGGTCTGGGACCACGGTCGGGGTGACAGCGGCGGTCCCGGCGATTGCCTGTGCCAGTAGCGGCATCCGGGCGACGCCGCCGACGCAGTAGACACCGGCAAGGTCGCTGGCGTTGATCTCCGCCGCGGCGATCGCTTCCGTGGTGAGCTGGGCGACGCGGTGCAGGACCGGGTGGGCGGCTTGTTCCAGCACGCCGGTGTTGAGCACCACCGCGGAGCCCTGCGGCAGCGGCACCGTCACCGCCGCATGATCGGCGAGCGCGTGTTTCGCGGCGCCGACGCTGGCCAGCATCGCCCACCGCTGACCGTCGTCACCTGCCGGGCCGTCGTCGGCGAGCGTGGCGACGAGAGCCTCGTCGATGGCGGTGCCACCGGCGGTCGGGTCCGCCAGGGTGGCGAGTACCTCGAACCCGGCCGGGCCGCGGCGCAGGACGCTGACCTCCGCGCCGGCGCCGACATCGCAGACCACGATGAACGACCCCACCGGCACCTGCACCCCCGCCGCGAGGAGGTGCCCGGCGACCGCCACGGGGGCTTCGATCAAGCGAGGTTGGGGCAGACCGGCGCGGTGAGCGGCGTGGCGCATCCACGTTCGCCGCCGCGGCCCCCACCCGGCCGGCACCACCAGCCGCACATCCTCCACCACCGCCCCGGTGACCCGCTGCGCCTCCCCCGCGACCCGGCGCAGCGTGGCGGCGACCAGATCGAGGGCGTCGACGTCCGCGCCGGCGACCGTGAGCTGCTGCTCCGGTGACTGCCGTGGTGCCGGGATGAACCGCTGCGGGTCGCTGCTGGCGGCCCGCCACGCCTGATGGCCGGTCAGCATGTTCCCGTCGCCGCCGAGCAGTACCGCGCTGGGCAGGGCAGGCTCGCCGTCGAACATCAGCGGCACCCATGTGCCGTCAGGCCACGCCACCACCGCGGTGGTGCTGGTGCTACCACAGTCGATCGCCAGCCGCGCCTCCCCCGCTCGCATAGACCTTAGTCAAACATGAGGATCACATTCACGTCACCCTCGAATTACTCACAGCCATGAGAACAGGGGCGCCGTCCTGTCGTGACCAACGCCCGGGACGCCTGCCCGGCACCCTGCCCCGCGGCGGAGGTCCCTGTCGCCGAATCCGGCTCAGTCGCCGCGCCTGACTCGGCCAAGGCTTGACCGGCTACCGCATGGTCGATACTCCCGCCCTCTGCTACAGACCAACCCCTTTCGAGGAACCGATGAACCAGCCAACGACGCTCATGTCAGCGTCCGCACAAGCCGTTGCGAACCGATGGACCCAGGCGGCGCTGTCCTGCGAGCCCGCCGACCGCGCGCGGGCCGAGGCGGCCGCCCGTCTCGCCTACCAGGCGGTAGGGCAGCCGGAGCCCTCCCGCTTCCTCTGGTGCTCCTCTCCCGCCGGCCGCTGTCGGAACAACTCCGAGTGCTCATCGATGACGGGCAAACGTCGCTGGTCACGTCCGTCCGGCGCGGCAACCTCAACCGGTCCGTAGCCGCGGCGCGGGCGCCGCTCTGGGAGCAGACCAGCGACCTTGACCGATTCAGGGCCTTCGGGGACTTCCACCAGTTCATGGAGTGGGAGGGCTACTACGGCGAACAGCGCTACGACGGCATCGAAGCCCGCTACAACCTCATGGAATACCCATACACGTGCAACCCCGTCACGAAGGCCGAGCACGCGGCCCTCGCCCCGGTGCTGCAGGCGGCTCGTCAGGTGTATGACCTCGCCCATTGCCCGATCTGGGCGACGATGGACCGCGCCACCACCGGCACCCACCGCATGAAGCCCGTCCAGTTCCGGGACACCGACCGCATGATCGTGGAGCAGGACGACGAGGCACGCCGTGGCCCGCTACTGCCTGGATCACGACGACCGGTTCTTCGAGCCGGCCTGGTGCTACTACCCCGATTGAGTCCTGCTCGCCGCCATCGACACCTACCGCGCCGTGCTTGGCACTACGCCTGATGCCGCTTGAAAGGGGTGCCGGGATGTGGCGTTGGCGGCAGGACCGCGGTGGCCGTTCGCGGATGTCGCCGTCATGACCCAACGGCCTACTCTGCTGCGGTTCAACGCGGGCGGCCAGCTGCACGCCGAGGACGAGCCCGCGGTCCTTCGGCCTGACGGCAGCCAGATGCGGGCCCGCGACGGCGAGGCGCTACCGCCACGGTCACCATCCGTCGCCACCCGCACGTGGGTTGGGGTCCGGACCGTTCCGGTCCGAGTCACCGCGACTGGGGTGGAGGGGCAGCCATGCGCTTGCACCGCGCCTGGCCGCCCCTTCGCCTCGTCGATTCAGCCTTCGGCTGCGCCGGACAGGTATGTCAGGAGGCGCAGGTGTTGAGCATGCTCTGCAGGGCGGACTTCTCCGACGACTGCAGGGTCAGCCCCCAGGTGTACTTCACGGTGATCCACATCTTGCTGTAGGTGCACCGGTAGGACGACAGGGGCGGCTGCCAGGTGGAGGGGTCCTGGTCGCCCTTGGCCTGGTTGACGTTGTCGGTGACGGCGATCAGCTGCGGGTGGGTGAGGTCGTTGGCGAAGCTCTGCCGCCGGCTGGTGGTCCACGCGTTGGCGCCTGAGCGCCAGGCCTCGGCGAGGGGCACGACGTGGTCGATGTCGACGTCGGAGGCGGCGGTCCAGGTCGCGCCGTCGTAGGGGCTGTACCAGCGGCCGGACACGGCGGCGCAACTGCTGTCGGTGACGACGGAGGTGCCGTCACGCTTGAGGACGGTCTCGCGGGTGTTGCAGGTGCCGCTGATGGTGATCCAGTGGGGGAACAGGTCCCGCGAGTATCCGCTCGTCGAGCCCTCGGTTTTGACGGTGAGGGCGTTGAGCTGCGACTGGGCGGTCGCCTTGGAGGGGATGCCGGGAGGCGTGGCGAGTGCTGGCGCGGCGTCGACGGCGAGTAGGTAGGCGCCGGCGAGGGCCGTGGTGGCTACGGCGGTGAGGGCTCGCCGCCGTAGTGAGGTTCGGGGTGACTGTCGGGTGACTGGCATGAGGGGCTCCTCGGCAGCGCGGTGAACAGCGACCATCTCGGCCGAGCATGTCCATCGAAGGTCGCCTTTGTGAAGGGGGGTAGAGGCTTCTGCGAATACTGGCCCGGACCAGCCTGCCTGCGTCGCCCCCGTGGTCGGGCAGGCGTGTCTGTTGCTGCTGGCGGGTTGGTGCGTGTCGACATGGCGACGGAACGGCGAATCGCGGCTGCAGCGGCGTCTTAAAGTGCGACTCTCAGGCTGGTAGCACACGCTGGGAGCGACGGTGGCCAACGACCTGATCGTCATGACGTGGAACGTGGAGAACCTGTTCCGACCCGACGACACCGACACGTCGGCGGCAGAAACGTACGCCGCGAAGCTCGCCTATCTCGCCGGACTCGTCTCCGGCACCGGGGCGGACGTGGTCGCCCTCCGGGAGATCGGCTCGCTGGGCGCTGTTGAAGACCTCCGGGCAGCCCTCGGCGAGCCCTGGCAGGCGTTGGTGTCCTCCCACCCGGACAGCCGAGGCATCCGCGTGGCGGTCCTCGCCCGCCACGCCCTGACGGAGGAAGCGCAGATCGTCGCGCTGCCGCAGGCGGGGCTGCCTGCGGTCCCCGACGTCGACGGTGGGAACCTCACGCACCTCGGTCGCGGAGCCGTCCAGGTGCACATCGACTGCGGCGGCCCCGGGCTACGGCTGCTCACCGCCCACCTCAAGAGCAAGTTGCTCACCTACCCCAGCGGGCGACGCTACCCCCGCAGCGAAGACGAACGCGCCCGCGGCGCCGGCTACGCCCTGCTGCGCCGCACCGCCGAGGCCGTCGCGCTGCGCGTGCACCTCAACGACGTCCTTGCCGCGGCCGCCGTCGACGGGCAGCCGGGCATGCCGACGATCCTGTACGGCGACCTCAACGACGGACCGGACGCCATCACCACGGTGCTGCTCGAGGGCCCCGCGGACGGAGACGTGCACCGACCGGACACGGGCGACGCGGTCCGGCTGTACAACCTCGGACGACGCCTGCCTCCCGCCCGCGCCTACTCCCGCATCTACCAAGGCCGCGGGGAACTCATCGACCACATCCTCGCCACCCGCGACCTCCAACTGCGCCTGGGAAGCATCGACTCCCTCGTTGACGACATCACCTCCATCGGCGCCTCCACCCGCAGCCGGGAGGGAGCCATCGTGCCGGATCACGCCCCGGTCATCGCTCGATTCACCACCCCGTAGCGCAAAGGGGCGATCGGGACAGGGTCGGCCAGTCATCGGGTCCGCCTCCCCCAAGTGTTTCGTCGCCCGGTAAGGAGAAGCGGCACCATCGCTTCCCACCGCCCTGAGGCCGTCTCGCAGCCACCGGAATCAACGGCTGCGCAACCGCCCACAAATCCTCCGGCGCCCAGGTCTGGACCATGTCCCCAACAACATCCGCCACAAATAGAAGATCGTGCCCGAGGCCACAACCTCACCAACTGAGACACCCCCGTAAGGGCCGCCCTGGCGCTGGCAGTAACACCAGCGGCGAGCATTAGCGGATCTCCTCGTCGGCCAGTCGTCAGACCGTCCAGCCTCGCCGGACGGGGACAAGGTGGAGCGCCCTACCGGACGAGTCTCAATGGCGGCTGTCAAGCGGTGGCGCCCACGACCCGTAGCGGCCTGGGAATTAGAAAAAGATCGCGGATGACTGAACGGGCGTTCGCACCTCTGGTCAGCCCGTCCGTGGTTGCCGGGCACTGTCGGTGGCTGCGGCTGGCCGTGGCTGTACGGATGGCTGTACGACCGGCCGGCGTTGACCATCTGACGTAGATTCCCAAGGGCACTGCGCAGTCGTCCGGCAAGATCCGGGGCGCCTGGTCACCGCGCGCTCGGCACCTGGATCGGTCCGGGCTCGTCCCGCTCAGTTCGCGCCGGGTGGTTCCCACGTGCGGCTATCAAGCCGGCCCCGTTGATCCATCGCCTCGGCCGGACTGTCCGGCTTGGCGCAGGTGCTCGGCAACTACTGATCAAAGCGGTTTACTCGTCCGCGACTCGCGTCGGTCCGTTCAGCGCCGTTGATGTCAAGACCGTTGCGGCTGTTGCAGGGGCGCCTCCTGCCCTTGCCCGCGTGCCGTTCTTATGGACGGATTTGACACGGTGAGGGTTAGGTCTAGCCCCTTCGTTGGTTGTGGTTCGCTGCTCACGGTCGGTACGGTGCGCCCGTGCCGAGGTGGTTGCTCCGCGTTCTGCTGGGATTGGCAGTCGGTGCCCCAGCGGCGTCTGCGGCATGGGTGGCGGTGGCGGAGAACAAGCCGGTATCCACTGTGCTGGTTGGTGGGTTGGCCGCGACGGTAGGGGCCTTCTCGCCGTTCCTGTACGAGCGGGTTTCAAGGCTGGTGCGGCGGGTGGACTTCGGCGCTGTGTCGACCGTGGCGCCGTCGTCACTGGTGTGGCTGCTGTATCCGTCGCAGCAGGTTGTTCCGTTCCGCGGCCGAGAGGCGGAACTTCGACAGTTGTCGGCGTGGTGCGAGGATCGCGGCGAGTCGGTCGTCCGCCTGGTCTTCGCCCCTGGTGGCTACGGCAAAACCAGGCTGGCGTTGCGGCTAATGGATGATCTAGGCCGTGTTTCATAGGTCGGGTCAGAGCCATTCGTTGATCGCGGCGACGTGGAGTGTGGCCTGGTAGCGCACGGCGAGCTTGTCGAACCTGGTGGCCATGGCGCGATGGCGTTTGAGCTGGTTGATGCCGCACTCGACGGCGTGACGCTGCTGGTAGATGTGGGCGTCGAAGGTCGGCGGTCGGCCGCCCTTGGACCCCTTCTTGCGCCGGGTGGCGGCCTGATCGATTTTGATCGGGATCGTGGCCGGGATGCCGCGCTGGCGTAGGTGCTCACGGTTGACGCGGGAGCTGTACGCCTTGTCCGCGAGGACCCGGTCGGGTCGAGTGCGGGGGCGGCCGCCGTCGGGCCGGGGAACCCGGATGCGGGCCAGGACCCGGATGAACTGCGGGCTGTCATGGCACTGCCCGCCGGTCAGCAGCATCGACAGCGGCTTGCGGCCCTGCTCGCAGGCCAGGTGCAGCTTCGTGGTCCAGCCACCCCGCGACCGGCCCAGAGCATGATCAGCCGGCTCGTCCTCGACCCCACCCGGCGGTTCCTTCTGCAGCTCGGGCTGCGTGCGGGCGCCGGCGGCGTGTTGATGCGCCCGGGCGATGGTCGAGTCGACGCTGACATCCCAGGTGATCAACCCGGCGGCGTCGGAGCGGGTCTGCAGCCCGGTGATGATCCGTTGCCACACTCCGGCGCGTTGCCAGCGGCGGAACAGCCCGTAGACCGTCTGCCAGGGCCCGTAACACTCCGGCACGTCCCGCCAGGGCGCGCCCACCCGCACCCGCCACCGGATCCCGTCGATGAGCTGCCTTTTACTCCACTTCAGCGGTCGTCCTGGCTTCTTGCCTCTGGGCAGCAGCGGTTCCAGTGCCGCCCACTGCACGTCGGTCAGGTCGAACCGCCTCGTCACCGGTATGGTGGCCACGAGGTCTCCGTGCTGATGGTCTGTCTTGGTCGATGAACCATCTACCGGAGACCTCACTGCGTATCGATCACCGACACGCCGAGATCCCAGGCCGGGGCCGACTGCCAACCCCAGCTATGAAACACGGCCTA
Source organism: Micromonospora sp. NPDC003776 (assembly GCF_053605645.1). Lineage (NCBI taxonomy): Bacteria > Bacillati > Actinomycetota > Actinomycetes > Micromonosporales > Micromonosporaceae > Micromonospora > Micromonospora sp. NPDC003776. The sequence goes on along the minus strand of NZ_JBSGJR010000019.1, from coordinate 25,156 downwards.
GTACGCCGGGGTTGGCAGTGTGTTCCCGTACAGATGGGAAGCGAGGGGCAGGCGGCGGATAAAGCGACTACCGATGGTGCGCCGAGCCGCCTGCTGCTGATCGTGGACTATGCCGAGTCTCGCCCTGGTAGGGGGTTAGCGCAGTTGCTGGTGGCGGCGTCGCGGCGTCGCGGTGACCAGGTTCGCGTGCTGCTGCTAGCCCGTACCGCTGCTTCGTGGTGGACGTCATTGTCTGCCTCGGTTCATGAGCATGCGGCGCTGTTGGATGCGTTGACCAGTGATCGGCGCAACCTGGTGGCGTTGGATGCGCGCATCGATACACGGCCGGCGGTTGAGGTGGTGGCGCATGCGGCAGAGGTTTTCGCGCGCAAGCTCAGACGGTCGGCTCCAGCAGATCTAGAGCATCGGAAGTACCCGGAGAATGCGCCGGTGCTGCGGTTGCATGCGGCGGCCCTGGTAGCGGTGTTAGGTGGCCCGGCCAACGGCTACGGACGGGGAGATGTGATTGCGGAGGTTTTGGGGCATGAGCGTCGGTACTGGCGGGGCAGCGCCAAACGCCACCGAATCAACCTGCCGGCCGACGAAGAGGAGGCTGATGCGCTGCTGGCTCGGGTCGTTGGAGTGGCGGCGTTGTTCGGAGCTGACGACGAGCCGGCCGTTGCCGGCCTAGTACGGCGTGCCTTACCTACCGTGGCGGCTGAAAGGGCGGATGGCGGACAGGCCGTGGACGGAGAAGCGCCGTGGGTGCGGTGGCTGCGCGGTCTCTACCCGGCCGACGAGAGTCCCTCGGCCGAGGGGCGATTGGGCACGCTGCAGCCGGATTTGCTCGCCGAGCACTTAGCGGTGGGGGTACTGGGCAAATTTAGCGCTAACGAGCGCGAAGCGCTGTTTCGCGGACTCGGGGTCGGGCAGGCGGTGCAGGCGTTGACCCTGCTGGGCCGGGCTGCGGTTGACCACGCTGCGGTTGAGGAAGCCGAGGTGGACGGGTTCATCGGTGAGGCGCTAGCCGCGGACGTGGCGACGATGGCCGAGGCAGTGGTGCAGGTGGCTCTCCAGTTCCCCGGCCGCTACGCCCCACGGATGGCGATGCTCTTGGCCGAGCAGTCACCGCACGAACTGCAGTGGCTGCGTAGCCTGGCGCAGCGGGTGCCGTACCCTTCTTTGGAGTTGCACCGGTTGGCGCTAGCGCTGACTACCGTGATCATCAGCAACGATGCGATGGAAACAGCGGCCGACCGTGCGAAATGGCGCGCCGTGCACGCCGTCCGGTTGGCGGAGGCGGGCCGCCGGGACGAGGCCCTGACCGTCAGCGGCGAAGTCCTCGACCTGTACCGACAGCTGGCACGGCACAATCCCGAGGAATACCTGCGGGACCTCGCCGCGTCGGTGAGCAATCACGCCGTCCGGTTGGCGGAGGCGGGCCGCCGGGACGAGGCCCTGACCGTCAGCCGCGAAGCCGTCGACCTGTACCGACAGCTGGCACGGCTCGACCCCGGCGCCCACCTGCCCGACCTGGCAGGGGTAGTGAACAACTACGCCGTCCTATTGCCCGAGGCGGGCCGCCGGGACGAGGCCCTGACCACCAGCGGCGAAGCCGTCGACCTCTACCGAGAGCTGGTCCGGCTCGACCCCGACGCCCACCTGCCCGATATGGCAATGTCAGTGAACAACTACGCCTCACGATTGGCGCAGGCGGGCCGGTTGACAGAAGCATTGATCACCAGCGGCGAAGCCGTCGACCTCTACCGAGAGCTGGTCCGGCTCAACCCTGACGCCTACCTGCCCGACCTGGCAATGTCGGTGAGCAATCGCGGCGTCCTGTTGGGGGATGCGAATCGGCGGGCGGAGGCATTGATCGCCAGCAGCGAAGCGGTCGGCCTACGCCGGCAGCTGGTCCGGCTCAACCGCGACGCCTACCTGCCCGACCTGGCCGTATCGGTGAACAATCATGCCGCAGATTTGGCAGAAGTGGGCCGGTTGGCCGAGGCACTGATCGCCACCGGGGAAGCCGTCGACCTCTATCGAGAGCTGGTCCGGCTCAACCGCCACGCCTACCTGCCCGACCTGGCAGCGTCAGTGCAATACCACGCCTCGCGGTTGGTGCAGGCGGGCCGGCTGGCCG
>NZ_JBSGJR010000019.1:0-22934 GCF_053605645.1 Micromonospora sp. NPDC003776 | reverse complement strand
AAGCCCTGATCGCCACCGGGGAAGCCGTCGAGCTCTACCGAGAGCTGGTCCGGCTCAACCGCGACGCCCACCTGTCCGGCCTGGCAAGCTCGCTAAGGAGCCACACCGTCCCGTTGGCGCAGGCGGGCCGGCTGGCCGAAGCCCTGATCGCCACCGGGGAAGCCGTCGAGCTCTACCGAGAGCTGGTCCGGCTCAACCGCGACGCCCACCTGTCCGGCCTGGCAAGCTCGCTATGGAACGTGGGATGGATCACGGTCCAAGTTCCCGACCCCGACTACATGCCCACCGCGATCAAGACGACGACCGAGGCGATAGGCATCTACACCGAACTCGCCGCGGCCGAGCCGGACGCCTTCGCTCGGCTGCGAGACGCCGCCACAGAAACCCTCGACCAGCTCACCGCCCAGCAGTAGGACTATGAGTCCCGGACCGCAGTTGCAGGCCGCCAAAGTAGGCATGCAGACGCGAAGTTCATCGAGGGCTGCTCGGCCGCCCTCGCCGGCTCTGGCCTTTCCCCCTGTGAGCAGGAGCGGGAGTATGTCCACATGGTGCTGACGTCAAGAGACCAACAGGTCCTTCAAGCGCGCGGTGGGCTCATCATGGCCGCCCGCCGCCGCTCCCTGGTGACGTACAAAGCGCTCGGCTTGGCCATAGGCATCTCTGACGTTGCCTTGAGCCACCACATGCGGCACGTGCTGGACGACCTATCGGACCTCTGCATCGAGGCTGGCGAACCCTCACTGGCAGCTCTCGTGGTCAACTCAGAGTCTGGAGCACCCGGCAAGGGCTTTGAAGAAGGCGATGTTCCCTGGCACACCACCGTGCAGGAGATCTTCCGGTACTGGGCAAAGCAGTGAGTGCTAGCGCAGCACCCGACCGGGCAGGTCCTAAGCCGCGTCGACCACTGGCGAATGAAAACCTAGGCCGCCGCTTCTACCCGGAGCGCACTGGGCAAGGTTCTTCGCCGTGCAGTCATGCCCCTCAGGAATCTAACGAAAGCTCCCAACAGACGCGGCTGCTCTTGGACACGAATGTGTGGAGCCGTCTAGCCGACTATCGCGAGCAGGATCAGTTCCACCGATTCGTCCGGAGCTCACAAATACAGGTAGTCATCCCACCGGCAACGCTTCTCGAGGTACTGAACAGTCCTCATACGGCCTCACGGAGGCGAATTGTCAGATTGATATGCCGATCGGCTTGGAGGCATTTGCCGACAGAGGCCGAGCGTGAGAGTGGGGAATTTGTAGCAGAGGTTGCCCGGCTGAGGCCTCATTGGCTGAAGCAGGAGCCGGACCATCGAGCGATAGCAGAATTGGAGAGTTTTTGGAAAACAAGGGTCTGGCGGGCAGCGCGAGATGAAGCCGCTGGACTTCTCGCAGGCAGGCAGCGGCGAGCGGCCCAGAGCGAGCTGCTGCTGCGTGAGCAGCGCCAACAGCAAGCCGAGTGGCGATCGGCCGGCTTCTTTCGGACTTTGGAGGAGGTGCCAAAGGCTATCCGACTGAGGCGCTTGATTCCGCCCCCTGACGGCGAGGCAGACGCTATTGCTGAAGGGTGGCAACCCGGCACCGTTATCGAACCCTGGCGTTTGGAGAACCTCGGGATATTTTGGCAAGCCTTGTTCACCGTGAGGAGGCGAGCCCCTTTCACCGGCGAGGACACGACCTACGCCGACTGGGTCGGAGCCTACGTCGACCTTGACGTTGCCTGCAGCGATCGGGCCGACTTCGGCCGGATGTGGTTGTACGAGATGGATGACGCAGCGATGTTGCGGTGCTGGCTTCGATGGGCAGTTCGATATGGGCAGCACGCAAGCAAGATTGGCCCGGGCAACCCTGTGGATGAACAGTATTCCTCGTACCTTCCCGATGCCGACATTTTCGCCACCGCGGACCGTCGATTCGCTCGCGTGATCAACGTCGTCCGCCCTGAGGCTCCTAGGCGTTGTGCGGTCGCAGCCTTCGTTGACATAGGCTCCCGGAAGGGCGGCGTGACCGAGGCAATTTCAGATGCACTAGAGGCGGCGCGCAGCTCGATTTCATAGCGGTGTGGCCTGCCGGCAAAGCACCGCTTCCATTGGGCTCTAGTACTGCCAGCGCCAGGTCGCCGAGCGCCAGAGGACGCTTCGGTGTGAACGCGGGTACGGCGCAACGTCGTGTGTCATCCGATGCCGTCTTGCATCGTCGAGCAGGGCTTCTCTGCCGCCTGCTGTCGTTGGCTGCCGCCCGCTGCTGAACCCTCGCTGCCTATCGGCTGCCTCGCCTGCTACGACCGACCACCGGATTAAGAGGACACGCGCAGCGCCTTGGCCAGCCGTCGCCACCTCGGGGTCCGTCCCCTGCTGGGTTGGCTCGCAGTGCTGTCTTGGCGGGGCGTTGGGGTCACGCAGGGGTCAGGCGTTGCCACGCAGGACTCAGCGCGAGTCGCCTGGCCAGATGAGGACGGCGCGCCGACCCCGTGATCGGTGAGGGCCCCAGGGAGGTATAGGTCAGGGGCTTGGGCGTTTAGCGAAGGACCCAAGCGCGGACATTGCGTGATCGACGTCCCTGATTGCTAAGTCCACTAGCCAGAACACCTCCTGCGCCGCTGAGCTAGAAAGAATTGGTGCCCCTTGCGGCATATCGAACGTGTGAACGATCTTGTTTCGGAGATCGCGCCATTGACGGAGGGCCGCCCAGACCTCGTCATCCCAGCCGACATGAACGCCGCAACCCTCTAGCGCTCTGACGTAGTTTTCTAGCTTGGGATTCGGGACTCTCTTCACGACTGGGCGCTGCGTGACGATCTGGGCTGCCTCAAGACAGCCGGCCAGGGTCGCTTCCAACATGCTCAGCAGGTAGACGACCAGGCCGCCAAAGAACAGGTGCGGAAGCTCGGACGCAGCCGCAAGCATTTCGTCGGCATAAACCTCAGCTGCCGCTAGATCGATCGAAAGTCCGAACTCATTGGGGTACTCGTCATGCTCGTGGGCCTCACACCATGTGAGGTAATCGGCCGCTTCGGATTGGATGTCGGCGGCGATGGTTTCAGTTAGCCTTTCCAAGCCTCTAAGCGCGCGCCATACCGCTGACATGCGGTAGCCCGCCAAGATCATCGGAACGAACCCGGAGAAGTTATACCCCTCCCACTCCTCCTCCGGCTCGCCGATGTTCATCAGGTGCCTTCCCGTCGAGGTAACCATTAGAGGTCGAAGTGCCGCGACTGCCTGCCGCGCGCTCGCGGTTGCGTTCGCCGTCGTCCAAGGACATCTGTCTACGTACGAACCGACCGTCGGCCAGTTAGACACTTAGAGACGAGCCAGCACCGTCGAAGCACAAGAGTGCATATCGCTGAGGATCTTGTCTGCGTCGAGTTGGCTCGGCATGGCCCCAGCCTCGTGCATGTACATATTGCGCTTCCAAACAATTTCCTTGTTGTAGTCATCTTTCTCTTGTTGTGACAGAATCGAATTCACGTGAAGAAGTCCCAAATAGCCACCCAGGCTGTGATTGTTGCTGTTCGCCCATCCTTTGATTTTTACGATTTCACTCAGAGTGGTATCAAGCGCCCTGGTGGTATGAACAACAGCCAGCAGCCATCCGTTCTGCTTTGGAATTCGGCCCGATGCGGCTATTCGCCCGACCTCACCCGTAATATGTGGCAGTTTCGGCGAGCTACTCAAGACTGGGTGCCCGCTAATCAATACGCGCAGCGTGGTCACCCGCTTCTTATATGACGACACTCTGATCCTCCAGGTCCGTAGCAAAGCCAGCGAATGCTGCGGCGCGAATCGGCTTAAGCGCATCAAACGCCCGCGTGCCGGGAAGTGCGGGTAGACGGCTGTAATGCAGCGCCAAGTGAAGTCCGTGCGTCCGCATGTTTGCTTCCACCTCGCTGAACCCTTCGACGCCTGCATCCAGGCAATAGTCCAGCCGCGCCGCGGTCATTGACGCCTCCTTTAGCCGCTGAGTGAGGCTACCCCTGCTCTCGCGTTGCGGGCTTCGGACGTACATGTGTCCGTTGTCAAGGTCCGTGTAGCGACCTCTCGGGCGATAAATCCCGCGTGCTAGTCCGTATTCGGCTGATGACCTACCGGGGGTAGGTCTACTTGGATGACGTCCCCGTTCGCGAGTCAGAGCCCATGCTTCGCTGTAGCGTTCATGATGCGGTCCCCTCAATTCTTCAACTGCATCCCAGACACCTGATCGGCTGCCTATCGGTCCCGATGGCAGGGCAGTGCGACGGCGACGTCGGATAATGACCACTCCATCGAAGAGAAAGGACTTCTCCTGCACCCCGCTTACTGCCTCTTCCAGCACCAGAACGAACGTCGTTCCTCTTGGTAAGGCAAAGCGCGACAACATTACATTTGCTAGCGCCTGTGGGGTCGTTTGGGGTGATCTCGGGGTAGAGACAAAGTACGCAGTTAGTGTGCCACTAGTTGATGCCAGAACGTCGGGGCCCCCAAGCAAGAGAGGATGGTCCGGATATGCTACGGAATCGCTACCTTTGGGTAGGCTTTCCTGCACTCGTCGCACTAACTCCCGCCGGGACATGGGAAGACCATAGACGATGTTCCAAGACTATGCAGTACGTCGATGCTCCCGCCGCTCTCGGTCCCGGCTCCAGTGGTGAACCTAGAGCTGGTTTTACTGTCTGGCGTTCGGCTTGCATCGCTCCAGGTTCGGAGACCTGGTTGGGCGCTCGATGCAAGCCCTGTGTCCGGAAGAGCCTTGGTCCAGCTGGTGACCGCGCCTTATTGTCTTGGCAAGAAAGCGGCGCAGCGAAACGGGCCGCACTCCTCATATGCACCCACGGTGCGACCTGTGTCGACGCACTTTCGCGTCTGAGGGCCTTGCGCCAGCCAGGTACACGAAGAGAGACGGCAGCTCGTCCGACATTCATGCGTGCTTAGGGTGTTATGACCGAAACATCCGCTTGATGCGACCGCCAAGACCGAAGCACGAGAAGCGTATGCTCCTATGGATGTCAAGCTCCACCGGCATCAGCTTTCTGAACTGGCGCGGCGACGTCTCCGTCTTCGTCTCTGACCGCGCCGGCCCGCCGGGCGCCCGGAACCTCCTTCTTAGCAAGGAAGTACCGCAGCAGTGGAGTAGGGAGTAGATAGCGACGCCACCCGAATCGGTAGCGAAAGCCAGCAGAAAACACTTGCACGTAGGCCCAACCCGAGGTTCCTTGCGTAACAGATACAGTGAACTCCTTCCTGATATTCATGTCAGAAGCAGACAACCGGGGCGGCTGATTCCACGCGAAGCGAGCATGGGGAGCGACCTCTACGCGCAGCCGCTGAACCAGGCGCATGTAAAACTCCCCCATTGCTGGGCTGTCCGCACTGACCCATCCAGAGTAGTAGGCCAATCTCTCAGTGATATCGGAGCCCAACTCAGATAGCGCCCTTCGAGTTTCGGGATGATCGTCAATTCGCCTCTCGACCCGATAAGGGAAATTGTCCCAGGCCGCGAGGGCTTTAGCTGCCTCGGCATAACCCTCACGCAAGCGGTCCAGCTGGGACGATCCTCGGTCCAGCAGCTTGCCCACTACGGCAGCGAGAACCGATGACGTCAGCGCTAGACCAAGCAGGATCGCCCACAGGCCAACTCCCGACAAGTGCCCATCCATCGCGTTAACCTCCAGGGCAAAATGTAGAAACGGCTGTCAATAAAGGCCACAGCAACAACCGAGCGTTCCATCCTGATGCTCCTATGGAGGTCAAGGGGCGAGTGCGGCGAAGTCGGCTCGTAGGGCGGTGTAGAGGTCGCGGACGATGTAGCGCTTGAGGCAGCGGAGGATTTCCTGCTTGCTGAGGCCTTCGGTGGTGCGGCGGTGCAGGTAGGCGCGGGTTCTCTGGTCGTAGCGCAGGCGGCAGAGGGCGATGGTGTGCAGGGCGTGGTTGGCGCCGCGGTCGCCTCCTCGGTGGAGGCGGTGGCGGCGCACCCGTCTGGAGCTGGCGGGGATGGGGGCTGCGCCGCAGAGGTGGGCGAGGGCGGCTTCGGAGTGCAGCCGGTCGGGGTTGTCGCCGGCGGTGGTGAGCAGCTGGGCGGCGACGTCGAGCACCACGTCCACCGGTGCCGCAAGCATCGGCGCGACCGGCCGACGCAGCACCTGCTCATCCCCGACCCGCCCCCGCGGACGGGCCGGCATCACCTCCGGGCCCCACCACTCCGGCCGCAAGTGCCCCTCATCCCCCACCCCCTTCACGTCGTGATCGAAGAACCGGAGGCCGGCAGGGGTGGAGATCCGCCACAACGAATGCTCCGACGCGCCCCACAAGCGGGTCGGTGGTGGAACTCCAGCAAGGAGGATCCCTCACTCCGTGACGGTGCACCTCGGCCAGACTCGCCGGCCCATTACGAGTAGCTGCCACAGCCGTCGGGCCCACCGGGATGTTGGAGCCAAGCGGCGCCCGTCTGGAAGCCGCCGAGACAACCGCTGGTCGCGGGGGTGCTAGCACATCCGGCCATGATCAGGGCGTTTTGCACAGCCGCCCAAGTTCTCCACAACGCCAAGCCGTGGGCTGGCGAACTGCTGGCGGCGCGGCGAACCTCAACAGGTCGGCGAGGTCACCCTGAGGCTGCTTGCCACGGCCACGTGCAGGTGGAGCAGCCCCGGCAGCAGGCCACCGACACCCGGTCCCCGCAGCGTGAAGCTCACGCTGCGGGGACCCCCTGTTTCTCGGTGGGCCACAAGGGCGGCGGGGTGATCGGTCGAGCTCGCGCCCGGCCCTCGCCGATCCCCTACGGTCGGAGGGATGGAGGTGCTGCTGCGCGGGGGGCCGGGTGACGGCCAGGTGGTCTCCGGCGGCGGGGAGACCGTCGTGTGGCAGGCCTGCTTGTACGAGATCACGCCGGAGTTCGCCCGCCGGGGCGGGCGTGATCTTCGGGTGTATCGACACCGCCCGGACTGCTGCGAGCCCTACGGCCGGGGCGCGGAGGACCGCTGCGAACGACCCTTCGCTAGGTGCGCGCGAGACACGCTCGCCATCCGGGCCGCCCGGCAGATCGAACGTATGTACGATCGCGGGGTGCAGGAAGTGGTGCGGCGGTGGTGGAACGGTGTCTGGGGGCGCCTGACACGGCGCGACGTGTGGCTGGTCCGCGAGACGCGCTGGACGGTGATGGCCCGGGCCGGGGACACGGAGTCCGGAAAGGTGCTGCGCTGGGAGTTCGACTCGGAGCCACCGGCGCTGGAGGTGGTTGATCGCCTGCTGCGCGCCGACACCGCCGGCCAGTGGCGAGAGCAGGACCGCGGCACTCCCCCGCCCGGTACTGGCGCTGGCGAGGCGCGGCGGATCACATAGTGACAACTATGATGCGTGTTGCCACCCTGACACCTGCAAACCACAAATCAGCCGGTGTTCACAACGGTGGCTGACCTTTACAACTAGATGAGTGCCAGCTGCTCGTTGCCCCCGCGGTCGCCGCGCTTGGAGTTGCACTCGAAGCACGCACAGCGCGTGTTCGCGCGGGTGTGTGGCCCGCCCTGAGAGAGCGGGATGACATGGTCGAGGGTCGGCGACCGCGGATGAAACCTGGGCGCCGTCCGGTCGGTCATCCGTCGGCAGATCTGGCACCGCCAACCGTCACGCTCGAAGATCTCCTCATGCCGAAAGACCTCGTACCTGACGGCGCGTTTTCGGGCGCGGCGAAGGGAGTTTCTAGATCGAATCGCATCCGGATTCGCGCGGCGCCATCTGACCTCTGCCGCGACCACCAGGGCCCGATGCGTCACGCGACGCTGCCGCTGCCGAGCATTGAGCTCCAGCTGTCGGCAGTCCGCGCAGACCTGCAACCTTAGCTTCCGGCTTCCTCGCTCTGTCGGATTCCCGCACCTGCGGCATGGCAGCTTCCGGAGACTGTGCCGTCGGTTGGCGATTAACCGGGTGCGGCGCGCGTCGCGTACCGCCTTTGCTCGGAGAACCGCGCACGGATCGCACCGCAGTTGCCATCTGGTACCTCGCCAATACACCGGTGATGGGCAGTCCAGGCAGGTGCTGGGAGCCTTGGGCGGCTGAACCCGGCTCGGCCGCGGCCGCGCTGCTTCTTTGTCCCTACGTCGGCGAGCATTGTGTTCACCCCGATGAGTCGGGCACCGCAATGGCCAGGCCCCAGCGGTGCCCTTGCGGCGGAGCTGAACTCCGCAGTCGACGCACCTATGCTCCTGGGTCTTGCCACGCGCCAGCTCGCGACGCTTTCTTGCGGCCTGTTCCTCGGCGCACGTTACGCATCGGACTTCCCACCGGGTCTTCCGGCGGAGCGTCACCGCAGTGCCGCAGTCGACGCACCGGAGTTCGAGCTCCACGATCGGCCGAGCTCGACTGGGCCGTGGGCGCAGCTTTTCGGCGGCCTGAGCCAGCTGCCGATTCCGCTTCTGGCGGTCGGTTGGGCACCGCGCAGGCCAAGGGCCCCGATCACCCTCCCGCTGCACTGGTGTCCCGCAGTCAAGGCACCGGTGCTCAACAGCATTCTGTTCCATGCTTGGTCCCAACGCCGGAATCGGGCCACGGCCCCGGTGCAGCAGCGTAGACACCGCGCTCAGTCCCCAGCCTCGATGGTTTCATCCACCGCCACCGTAGGCCGTGGGTACGACTTGATTCGGGCGCGAAGCCGAGCTGCCCTCGCGCAGCGCTCGGCGTCGGGGCGGCCGGGCTGTTCGGCGCTTTCAGCCTCAGCGGTGGTCGTTCCGGTGAATCACGCTCGGGTCCTGTGAACGGGAAGGCTACTCCGGGCGCCTCGCGGTGATCACCTGCATTGCCTACCTTGGCCTCCACCAACGTCCGTGCCAGCAGCCTCCGATCCATGGGCCCGACGGCCCCCGCCCGGTCATCGTGGTAGGTCCACTTGATGATGTTCGGCCTCTCTGCAGCCCGTGCCGCCACGGTCCGTCTCGCGCCCTACAACTTGGCTGCGGTGCTGCTCATCGGCCTCGCCGCGTTCGTCACCGGTCCCGCCACCTACGCACTCTGGCTCGCCGCCGCCCTCGTCCAGGCCGCGCTGCCCTACGTCACTCCACAGTTCTCCTGGATCCGCGTAGCTGGCAGCTACCAGGTCGCCGCCGAACATCTGGTTGACGCCACGGCCTGCTCGTCATCGTCGCGCTCGGCGAATCTGTCGTCGCAATCGGCGCCGACGTCGAGATCCATCACATCAGCGGCCACCCCACGGCCATCGTCATGGGCCTTGCCCTGCCCGCCGACCTGTGGTGGACCTACTTCAGCGACGCCCGCGTCGCGGCCCCGACCCTCGCCGCCGCGGATCCCCGCACCCGTGCTCGGTTGGCCGCCCGGGAATATGCCCTCCAGCACTACCTGCTGCTCGGTGTCGTCGCCGCCACCGGCATCCATGCTGCCGTCACCCATCCCGACCGCCCCGCTGGCACCGGCCGCGCCCTGCCGTTGCCGTGCCCCTCGGCATTTCGGCGACCGCCCGCGCCCAGCTTGCTGCCGTCATCGTCGTGCTGATGGGCATGCTGCTGATCGGTCCCCGCCATCCGAACCGGTGCGCGGCAAGGGTGTGACTAGCCGGTCCGAGCCTCGTAACGCTCATGTTGCCCGGAACTTCGATTATGGGGCCTGGCTGCCGGCCGGTTCGGGCTCGGGGATGCGGAGCCTTTCCAGCGCCTGGCGCGCGAGCTCTCCGACAGCGGGGAGATGCGACGTGCAGGTCCGAAAGGCGCGCTGGATCTGGTGTGGTAGGCGGTGCTCCTCGGCGATGGTGATGGCAGTCTGGAACGCCGTTTCGGCTTGGGATGTGTCGGCGCGGGCCAGGAGGACTTCGCCGGTGGTGACGTGGAGGATCGCCTGCCATTGGGGTGGTATGGCGGCGGTGGACATGCGGTGGCGATCGAGCAGGTCGGCGGCCAGGTCTGGTCGGTGTGTGTGGACCAGCCCTCGCAGGTGCACTTCGTGGAGGGCGTGGAGGCTGGTGAGTCCCGTGCCGGGGTTGGCGTCGACCAGTCGCCAGGCGCTGGTGATGGCGTGATCGAACAGGGCGGGGCTGCCGAGTTCGCCGGTGGCTCGGGCGAGCTGTACCAGGCCCGCACCTCGGTCGGGGTCAGGCGCAAGTTCCACTGCGCGTTGAAGTCGGGCAACGGCTGCGGTGTGCCGTTCGACCTTGCGCAGCTCGTTGCCGTGTACTCGCAGGGTGAAGGCGAGCAGGTCCTGGTCGTCGAGGTGGTCGGCCAGCCACAGCGCCCGGCCGGTCCATCGGGCGGCGCTGACGAGTCGTTCCTCGGGCAAGACGTAGCCCAGTGAGACGCCGAGCTCGGCGCGGGCACGGGCAAGCAGGAGCATCACCTCCCGCTCGACGTGCCCGTCGGCGACGCGGCTCTCTAGGCGGCTGACCAGCGGCCAGAGCTCGTTGACGGCGTCGGCGCCGTGTCCGGACTGTCGTGCGATCGCGGCGAGGCGGATGGTCGACTCGCCGAACTGGAGCATCGCGGTGAAGTCGGCGTCTTCGGGGTCGCTTACCCCGAGGGTGTGCGCTGGCAGGCCGAGGTGGCGGGCGATACGTAGCCGGGCCGCGACATCGCTGATCTCCCGCCGCCCCGTTTCGATCATCGAGATGTAGGTCGCGTCGTAGCCGAGCAACTCCGCTAGACGCCGCTGGCTTACACCAGTCGCGACCCGGTAGGCGCGCATGATGACCGCGAGATCGCCGCTGGCCAACGCCGCCCGTGCGGTGTCACTGGTCCACAACCACAAGGCCGAGCCGCCACGGCGCCGGACCGGGACTGGCAGAGCGGCACCAGCTATGGCATGGCAAGCCGGGCACAGCGGCGATGTGCTCCGGCGGCCGACCTTCGCCCCGCAACCGCCGCACTGCATCGTCGGTCCCCTACATGATCCGCGTACTGAGCTTGGCGTACCAGGTCGCGATGGACCTCTTGTACCCGTCGGGCATGCGCAGCGCCGCGGCCTCGGCCTCCGTAAACAGGCCGACTTCCTTGTGCTCGTGGCTGACGACCGGGTCAGCATCGGCGCCGACGTGGCAGCCGTACGTGATGATCAGGACATCGACGTCGTCGCGGATGTGGTACTGCCAAGCGTCCAGCAGCGGGCCAGAGGTCACCGCCCAGCCGACCTCTTCGAGGATCTCCCGGGTTACGCACTCCGCCGGTTCCTCACCGAGTTCCAGCTTCCCGCCCGGCAGCTCCCACTCGTCGCGCTCGTTGCGCAGCAACAGCACGCGGCCGTCGCGGACCACAACGCCCTTGATCGAGACAGGGAACAGGTGCGGCTGGTAGCTCATCGACCGGCTTCCCTCCACTGGTGCAGGATCTGGACCGTCCGGAACGTAGCACGGTCTTGGCTCAACATCGGGCGGCTCCGCGTTGACAATCCGTCACTTGATGCATCCATCAGGTGCAGCCATGGTGAACGCCGGCAACGCGATCCGCCGGAGGTGACCAAATGCGCGACTTTGACGACCTGCCCCACGTAGACCTACGCGACCCGGACGGCACGGCTCGCATCCTGAATGGCCTCACCACGCACGGCATCACAATCTTCCAGGGCGGAATCGAACGGAACGATCTGCTCCGTGCGGCCCGGTCATTGATCAGCATCCGCGCGCACCGCGACAGCGACTCCGACGGGGTCACCGCCATCGCCCGGCGGCCAGCGTCCAAAGACGGAAAAACCAGCCTTGCCGGCTTCACCGATCGCGAGCTCTGGCCCCACACCGAAGGATCGGCCGTATGCCGGCCACCGCGCGTCCTGATGCTGGCATGTCTTCGACCGGCGCAGACCGGTGGACGCAGTCATCTGGTGGACGGACGCGAACTCTACGACGAGATCGCCCGCACCGAACCGGCCATGCTCGCGGCGTTGTCCATGCCCCGATCGGCGTATTTCGGCGGAGGCTCCGGCCACCTCGGCGCGGTGTTTGAACAGACGACCGAAGGCCGGATAACCGTCCGGCTTCGCCTCGACGAGCTTGCGCGATTCTCGCCGATGCTCCTGCCGTCTATCGATCGGCTTCGCACGCTCGTCCAGCAGCTGACCATTCCAGCCGACCTACCTGCCGGCCACGGCTACTTCCTGCTCAACGACCGCTGGCTCCACGGCAGAACCAGGTTCACCGGCAACCGCATGATGCTGCGCATCATCGGTGACCCGCTAACCACCGATCGTTTGCCGAGCGGTTTCTGTCCAGCGGGGGCTCCACAACGCGACCTGGGAGCCGCCTGCAGGCGTCGACACCACATCACGACCTCGCCCACGGTCTGCGGGTGCACATCAGCGCCCGCCCAGCACTGGACCGAATCAACGATGCCGACACCGGCGTCCTGAAAGGCGCGCCATGAACCTGACCTCGATCGCAGCCATCAGCGCAGCCCTTGTGCTCGGATTCCTCGCCGGGCTGCTCACGTTCAAGCGCTCGCTCCAATGGTGCCGCAGCTGCGGAGCATCCCTAAGCTGCCCGGAATGCACCCGGCCTCGAGGCACACAGCCAGCCAGGCAGATCGCGATGCGTGAACCGGGAAATCTGCACCCATATCCGTCAGGCGATTCCACGCCGGTCGACATCCGCGCGCGAACGGCCAGCCAGGCGCGGCCCCAAAAGCGCTGTCAGCAGCCGGAAGCATGAGACCACCAGCAGGAGGAGTGCGACGTGGCCTTCTTCCAGGAGACCCGCCGGCGGCAATCAGAGACCGGGTCGGCTGAGCAGATCCCCTCCCACACCCTGGCCATGGAACCTAGACACCGGCAGGTGTGGTCACGGAGGAAGGTCAGGTCAGTCGGCCGGTGCGGCGGTGGACCGCCCTGCCGGGTACCGCTGACACGAGGGCACTGGCCCGGTGAGGCGTCATGACCACGCACGGACCGGTCCTGCCCATCTGGACCTGCGCTGGGTGCGGCGCCCCTTGGCCCTGCCGCACACGACGCCACGAGCTGCGAGCCGAGTTCGAGCGCGCTCCCATCTCCCTCGCCCTGTACATGGGCTCCTGCATGGTTGCCGCGAGCCAGGACATAGGCTGGGCTCCTGCCGGTCTACTCCACCGCCGGTTCCTGGGCTGGCTGCGATGACCGCGCCCCGCACTGGACCGTGTTTGAGAGGGACTTGATCAGGTCCAGATGAAGGTGCGCTTTGCCTGTCGTCGGGCTGGTCGGCCGCGGGTGATGCCGGCGATGGCGGCCCACCTGACGATGCCTTCGGAGATTTCAGGGTTGCATTCGTAGTCGCGGGCCAGCCGGCGGCAGGCGGTGAGCCATGCCAGGGTCCGCTCCACGACCCACCTGCGCGGGTGCACGGCGAAGCCCCGCTGGTCAGCGGGCTCCACGGCGGCAGATCCGCCGGTAGGTACCGCCACGGACACCCCGAACAGACCACGTACAAGATCGCGTTGACGATCTCCCTACGAGGGCGCTTCTCCCGCCGCCCGTCCGTGCTCGGCTCCGGCAACAACCCTTCGACCAACGCCCACTGGGCATCGGTCAGGTCTGACGGGTAACCACGACGAGGCGACGACACCCGGACACCCTGCCCGCCCCTACGGCCGTCATCACGCCGCCACACTGTCCACACTCGATTTTTTCAAACACGCACTTTGCATGCATCAACCGCCGTCGGTGGACGGCCGTGTCGCTGCTTTGCGTCAGCTAGCTCCGCTAATTTCTGGGGTCGCTGACGACCAGCAGCGCAAACGTCTGGTAGATGGGGCTGCCGCCGTGATCGGCTTCGCCGAGGCCGGGCCGGTGGTCCGCCTAGTACGGCAGTGACAGTTCCTGATCATGTGTTGAGTTCGGTGGTGAGTCGTCTCTTGTAGTGGCTGCGGCGGGCGCGGCCTTGGTGGGTGCGGCGCCAGTTGGACCAGTGTTCGGCGTTCAGGGCTGCTTGTAGGGCGGTGGTGGTCAGGGCTCGGAGCGGGATGATGACCAGGGCATGGAACAGGCGGCGGACTTCCGCTGCGGTCAACGCGATCGGCGTTGCATGGCGGGCGTGGTGGTAGGGGCCGGCCGGCGTGGGCGGCGCTGCCACGGCGGTGGCGGTCATCAGCACGGCCAGGGCGAGCATGGCAAGGGTGATGTAGCGGTGCCAGGCGGTCCAGCCGCGGACCTGGTAGTGGTCGAGGCCGACCTGGCTCTTGCCGGCTTGGAAGCCTTCCTCGATGCTCCAGCGGATTCCGGCCACCCGTATGAGGTCAGCGAGGCTGGTCGGGGTCGGGCTCCAGCAAAGGTAGTAGGCGAGAGCGCCGTCGCTGCCGCGGCGGATGAGCAGGCTGTGCCCGGGCCGGCCGGGCGTGGACGCGTCGAGCCAGGCCCAGTCGTACCAGCGTGGGCCCTTGGATCCGGTGCCACAGCTGATCCGATGCCAGCAATTGGCCGACAGGTCGGCGGCGAGATGATCGGCGCGGACGCGGACCTTCCCACCATCGACCGGGACCAGGTGGTTGCAGGCCACGGCGAGGACATAGCCGAGGCCGAGTGCCTGGACGCCTGCGCGGAACGGACCGTTGTCGCCGTAGAGTTCGTCGCTGGCCACCCAGCCCGCCAACACCCCAGCGGCCACCGCCTGGGCGATCATGTCCAACGCCAGCTGCGGTTTCGTCGCGAACTCCACCTCGGTCGGCACCCCCACGCCGGCGCACCGGCCGGGATCGTCGGTCCACGACTTCGGCAGGTAGACCCTGCGGTCGATTAACGCCCGGCCCCGCGTCGACGCGTAGGACAGGAACACCGCCACCTGCGAGTTCTCCACCCTGCCCGCCGTGCCGGAATACTGCCGTTGAACGCCGACGGACTGGGTTCCCTTCTTCAAGAACCCGGTCTCGTCCGGGATCAACACGCCATCCTGCTCACCCAGCCGCGAGGCCACGAAGCCACGCATGTCATCGCGGACGGCGTCAGCGTCCCACACCGCCGTGCGCAGCAGCCGCTGCATCGCCTCCGGCCCCCGGTGTCCTGCCTGCTCGGCCAGCCACCAGCAGTTCTTCCGTTCGACCGGCGACAGCAATCCGAGCACCAGGTCCCGGGCGGTGCGGCGGGGCTCCACCCGCACGAATCGGCCCGCGACAAGACCCATGACCTCGTCGAGCAACACCTGCCAGCCGGCAGGGTCTACGCTGAGGCCCACGGCCATCGCGTGATCTTCGGTTGTCAGCACAACACCTGATGATCAAGCGATGGCCGCACCCGTTCACGGCACCGCGCCGAAGACCACCGCCGATATTGCCGGCACCCCCGATTCCGCTCAACCAGCTAGCCTCAACGGCGTGACGAAGCGGTTCCAACAGGCCATGCAGCTCATGCGCCGCCATGACCCGCAGGCCCAGGAAGACGGCTTCCACCTCCTGCTGCCCCACGCCGCCGACCACATCGACGAACTCATCGCCGAGTTCGCTCAGGAACGACACGACCACGGCTTGCGCTGCTGGCTGCTCGAACTCATCGGCGAAGCCCGCTCATCCCAAGCGCTGCCGGTACTCACCGAACAGCTGCACGACGGCGACGAGTCACTCCGGTACTGGGCCGCCAAAGGACTGGAAAAACTCGACACCAAACAAGCACGGCAAGAGCTGTGGAAAGCACGAGCCAACGGGCTCATCGACTGACCCCTCAACGGCCAGATCACGAACTGTCACTGCCGTACTAGTCAACTATCACCGACTCAACGGCGGACAGTGGGACTAACCTTTTACGTAGTTCGGGCACTGGTCGCGACGTGTTGTGCATATCGGTGCTCGTCTGCTGATGTTCGCCAGCCTCCTGCTCGTCACGGCCTATAGAGTGGATTCGGCGCCACGAACACGTCCCAGTCATTGTTCAGATCGGGCAAGGTCACCAGGTTCGTAGCGCTGGAGAACATGCCTACCGTGCCTGCGTCGGCGCTGATCGCCGTCGCGTACGTCCTATCGTTGCCGGGACTACCGTCAGTGGCTGCGCTGACGAGCGCGACTCGTCCGTCCATCGACCATGCGAGAGCCTGGTATACCTGCTGCCCGGACATACCAGCGAGCGTCGTAAGCGCGGGCGCGTTCGTTGAGAACGTCGCGGTCCCGTTCCTGGATACGCTCAGGCCGTCGACAGATGTGCAGCAGGGACCGCCTGCCGTGCTCAGGGTCTGCTGAGCAAGAGTGTCTGTGTCGATACGAATGAGCTGCGCCCGGTCGCGCTGGTAGATGATGAGCCACTTGCCGTCGTCGCTCACATTGATCAGTCCGGGATCGGCGAGCCGTTGCCGACCGCCATCCTTGGTCCAGCGGAATATCCCTTCGGTTCCTGGCCCGAACTCGTTTCCGCCGCGGTAAACAACGGTGCCGGCATCGTTTACGAACCCCACCGCCGAGCTGACGGCGTCGATCCGCGTCGTCGTCGCACTGTAGATGTCCCGCACGTAAAGGTGTAAGCCCGTAGCCCCCCCGCTCAACGTGGCGGAATCGCTGTTGAAGACCACGTAGCGACCGTTCGGACTTATCGATTGGACCTGGTTGGTTCCGTCGATTTCGATGCCGAGCCCGGAAACACTAACGCGGGTTGTTGTCCCTGCTTGGATATCACGCAGGAAGACGTCCTGACTTTCGTTGCTGTCTTGATCGACGAGGACTGCCGAATCCGAGTCGAATGCGATGTAGCGCCCATCCGCCGTGATCTTCGGGTTCAGTGCACCTGCAAACTCCTCCATTGGGGAGCCGTCGGTCCGCTGACTTACCAACTGTGTCGTGCCCATTGCGCGGTCGCGAACGAAGACGTTAAGCCCGACCGCTTGCTGATCGCGCGCAACGAGATCCTTTGCCATCGATGCAAAGGCAACGTACCGGCCGTCGGCGCTGAGCGCAACGGACCATCCAGAGTACCGAGAGCCTGCGGCTGTTCCAGCGGCGTTGACACTCACCAACTCGGGTGCCGTGGGGGTAAGCGATGTAGCGTCCACAATCAGGGTGAACGCCGCTGTCGCACGCTGGCCCAGCGCGTCGGTTACGCCGAGTTCGAATTGAAATGTTCCTGGTCGGGTTGGCGTACCGCGAAGGTCGAGCGCGTCGCCAACAGTGATACCCGGGGGGAGCCCTCCGCTCAGGGGCTCCGGATCAAGCGTGTACGGAGGCCGGCCGCCCCCCACCGTAATAGGCTGCTCATACGCCAGGCCTTGCTGCGCGTGTGGAAGTACGCCACTGTCTACTGACAACTCAAGCGGCGCGTTGGGTGGTGGGGGAACCTTCTTAAAGACGGCGGCCTTGATGTCGTCCGCAAGGGTCTTCCCGGCATCCTTCGCGAACTGCGGATACTCGAAATGTGTGCTAGATCCGTCGACCAGCGCACGCGAATCTCCAGCGGAATAGTTGCAGATCGCATCCTTGGTCAAACACCACGAACCGATGTGTACCTCATTTCCTACCACATTCAATTGGCTTGTCGAGCCCAACGGCGCCTGGGATCTGAGGGCCCGATAAATTCCTTGCCGGCTCGAGGACCATGCAATTTTCTTTGGTAGCTCGACGTTGATGGTTTGATCATTGGGGCTAAATACCGGGCTACCGAACAGCACGACGCCTGCGATGCGCTTGGTGATCGAGGGAACCGATTGCAGTGTAATCAGCGCATCGGTGACGACTTGCGCCCCTTGCGAGTAGCCGACGAGGACAAATCTTTCATTTGGGCAGGATCGGGCCCGGTTCAGGAGCCTCAGCGTGAGCCAGTTTGAGCCATCCGATACACTTCCCTCGTATGCCGCCCAGAAAGCGGACGGCAACCCACCGTTCTCAAGAATGGCCCCAGGGATGCTGATCGCTGGATACTGCGTCGCTGGCACAGACTCGAAATGGATGTCTGAGGCACTGAGCGTTGTGCGCTGAGCGTATGCGAGCAGACTGTCCCTCGTCGCAGTGACCGGTATTCCAAGTCCGTCATTGTCGGAGCCGCTTTCCCCCGATCCCCGTGCCCCGATGAAGAGTGCGCGCCCACAATTTGTGTCGGCCGCAGCCGGTCGGATCGCGCCAACCCCTACGGAGAGGCCGCTTGCTAGTACGGTGACGGCGAGAGCGGCTCGGACAACTCGGTGGCTTCTCATGCGTCCTCCAGCAAGGTCGGCGCCACCGCAAAGACACTAGCTGAGGCAATAGGTCGTTTGAGATCGGCCAATCGGGTGCGGGGCTTCCCCGAACAGGCGATTGGCTCGGACCAATTGCTTGATCTCGAACTGGCCGGGCTCGAGCTCCTAGAGAACGCGATCGCCACCGCCCACGCGTTGGGGGCGCTGATCCTGACTTTCGGGCCGGTATTTAGGGCGCACCTCAACCGGATCGTCTCCGCCGTCGACTGGTGGCTCGGCCGCCGCGCCGGCACCGGCCCCACCGCCCGCGATCTCGCCGCCTACACCGCCGCAAAGATCGGCGGCGCGATCACCAGGGGGTCCTGGCTGACCTCATGTTCGACCTCCCGGCCGTGGCCTGGTCCCGCACGGCCGCAGCGGAGGGAACCCGTGGCTCGCTGAGGTCGTCGCCACCGCCGGCCTGATCCTCCTGGTCTTCGCCCTCGCCCGATCCGCCCGCACCTCCGCCGCCCCGCCCGCCCGCGGACGGCTATGTCGGGGCCGCCTACTGCTTCACCTCGTCAACCTCGATCGCGGAGGTGTTGGTCGGCAGGCCAGCGGGGTGGATGACGACGTTGACGGGCCGTCCGGCGATGAGGTCGCCGGGCGGGCCGCCGATCCGGCCGGGTGTCGAGCGGGCATTCTGGGCGAGGGTCGCCGAGGGGCTGACGAGCGAGGATGCTGCTGTCGCCTGCGGCGTATCGGGCCCTGTCGGGTGGCCGTCCTCAGGAGCACGCCGAGCGCGGCGCGGCCCCGGCGAGCGGACGGACGACTGGCCCCATACTCGCGGCCAACGCCTTACGGCCCAAGTGGAGAAGTCCGAGTACCGTGGTACAAGAGTCCTTCTGGTTCGGCATCCTGGGCCGGGCTTACGCAGCATGGGTCGTTTCCGGTCGATGCCCGCCGGTACAGTCTGCCCACACCGGGCAGGAGGCGACGATGGGGCTCAGAGACCGACTTGGCGTCGATGCGTTCTGGACCCCTGGCGAGGTTCTCACACACGGGTTCGACTTTCGGCCACGCTGGTGGCAGCAACGCGTCCCCGCCGAAGGGTGGACGGCATGGCTATCCGACCTGCCCGAGGCCAACAGGGGTCGGCAGTACCGACACATCACGCGTGGCGACCTCCTCACCGCAGCGAATGGCGGTCCAGACGACGTCGGGCGACTTCTGGTCGGCAGCTACGCCTGGGGCACCGGCGACCGAGCATTCCTCGTCGGCCGTCGAGCTCAGGTCTTCACCAAGAACACGACTAAGTCCATCACGGCCAAGCTCGTTAAGACTTTGACCGTCCTTCGTGATCAGGGACCGGCGAAGGCGTACGAGATGCTGGCCCTGGGCGGCGAGCAGAAGCTTCCCTACCTCGGGCCCTCGTTCTACACCAAGCTGCTGTACTTCGCGGATGCCCGGCCCGACGCACAACCTGGTCGCGCGCTGATCCTCGACCAGTTCGTTGCCACAGCTTTGAAGGAAGTCGAACACTGGGACATTACGGAACGCGGCCCTTGGGGCCCAGATCAATACCAGCGGTGGCTCGAATTCGCCCACAACCATGCCAGAACTGAGTCCACTAACCAAGCGGCCGTGCGCCCGGATGCTATCGAGGCAGCGATGTTCAGAAAAGGTTGGGCAATCTACCAGGCGCGCATAGCTACCGCCCCCGCCGCGCGCCGGCAACCGTGACTCCTGACGCCATCATCGTCGCTCTGCCGAACCGAGAACATAGCGCGACCAGCATGGCGGGCCCCAATCTTGGCGCCAGCAGCAGTTCATCGCGAAGGATGACCATAGAGTCGTGGTTGTCGCCGCCCTATGTTGCGGTTCTGCCGCTGTCACGCGCTCCGGCGCGTGCGATCGTTCGGGCACAAAGTCGGGTGCCGTCGTGCGGCCAAGCCGCCGCCGAGGCGCCTCCACCCGCTGCCGGGAGTTGGTCATCGTCCCGGATGACTCCCCTGGTCGTCGCCCGGTTCACCGGCCTGTAGCGCCAGGACCTTTCGAGTGCGAACTATGGGTTGTGCAGGGCCACAACTGTTGCGGTACCAGCGATCATGGTGCAACACCGTTGTCGGCTGACGCAGACAGATACGTGATCGCCCGGCGGATGATCCGAGCGTCCTCACGGAGCATCCCGAGGCCTGAGTTGCACGTGCCGCAGAGCACGGCTCGCACGCATCGCCCGCAAGCATTCTTGGGCTTGTGGGGGCAGCAAGAGTGGTCGTGGTCGACCACCGGCCGTCGGCCATCGTCAAAGGGCCTGCGGCAGATCGCGCAGGCATCGCCCTGGTTCTCTAACAGGCGGTCGTACTCGCCGGGTGCCAGGTTGTACATCAGCTCGACATTCCGGCGGTTGACGCATGCGCGACACCGCGGATCCAGCCTGTCGGACATCAGCTTCGATGGTCCGAAATCTGATTCAGGCTTCCATGCCTTACACATACTGCATTGCCTGCGGCCGAGCCCGTCGCGAATCGCAACCGCAGTCTTTGAGCGCCGCTGGGGGCGGAGTGGTTCCATCGGGCGTCCGGTACCCGCTCGTTTGCGTTGCTGCTGCGCGTGCCCGTTGCAAAGCGAATTCCACCGGATCGGCCGCACACAGCCCGGGAAGCTGCATTTTGGCCGCTGAATCTCCGGGCAGAAACGGCAGCGCCGCAGCTCGCCTTCGGTTGTTCGTGCGCGCCGCCGGCCGCAGTTAGTGCAGTCGTCGCCGTCCCACAGCGGGTCGCCGATCGCGTACCATCGAGTGTAGTGCCTATGGCACAGCCCGAGAGACCGCTGCGGAGCGGTGCAGGTGTCAAGCGCGCAACCAAGCTCACTCACCCCAACCTCCGAGAGCTTCGGGTCCCCGCAATGTAGGCGGCAGCCCGGCGGAGCAGTTCCACGTCTTCGTTGAACATCCCGATGGCGGCGTTGCACGATAGGCAGAGCAGCCCACGGATGCAACTGCCGCAGGAATTGCTCTTGCCGGAGCAGCACGAGTGTTGATGGTCGACGACCAGGCCAAGCCCGCCGGTCGGAATCTCTCCGCAGATGGCGCACGCACCACCCTGGCCGGCAAGCATCTGCCTGTACTGCTCAACCGAGATGCTGTACTTCCTTGTTAAGGTGCGAAGCGCACGGCAAGGTCGGCACTCGACATCAAGACCATCAGAAGAGGCCGACCTCTTCGAAAACAAGGACTCGTCCAACCAAAGTTGACAGCTTACGCAGTGCTTCCGACCACTCTCATCGCGCTCGCGCAGCGACATGTCAGGACGCTTGGGCCGCAGTGGCGCAAGAGGCCTACCCTTGTTTTTCTGGTTGTTGTGTCCGGTGCAGAGTGTGGCAGTCTCCCTTGGGCGCTCGCAGCCGCCGAACGTGCATGCAGCGATTGGCAGGTGACGGCACGATGCCCGACGGCATCGATGTGGGTGTCCCTCCGATGTGAGACGCACTCCATTGTTACAGTTCGGACACCGGCCGACGGGCGAACGCTCTTGCTCCTCGATCTGGGTCTCCCTCCACACGCTGCCCACCGGGCCGCAAGGAACCGCTGCATCTTGACCGAAGTGTAGGAGTGGCGTACGACAAGTCCTCGTGGTAGGTGCGCCCCATCCTCCAGCCAGTCGCCGGGCCAGCGGTGCACCGTACTCGGGCCCGTTCGCGAGTTGCCGAAATGGCCGCCCCGTCGGCGAGGAGCAGGTCATCGACCGACACTCCCGTTGGACACGCAGGGAGCGGACGCGGTGGCGCCATCGGTGGTGCTCGTAGGCGGTGTTGACGTCAACCTCGGCGACGACTGTCGGCTGGGCCTGGGTGTAGGGCAAGGATTCCGGCCGGTCGAGCTGTCCGAACCGGCTCGCCGGTAGCGGCTGTGGCTATTGAGGGGCAATCGGACCAGCTGGCTGCTGCGCGTACGTCGGCGCCCAAAGGCAGGCAGCTAGCGGCGTTGCGCCGGCCGCACGGGGTGGGTTCGGCCGCTGTAGCGGAGCCGGCCCCCAGACGGGCGTCGGACTCGGTCTCGCCGGCGGCTGCGGTGGTCGAGCGGGCCGATCTGCAGAGCCCTTTTGCCAACTCGTGTTGGAGGCGGCACAGCTGCCCCTGACCTTGACCGGCTGCTGGATTGTGCTCCTCCAACGACTCCCAGGTCGGAGGCTGTCCGCCTCCTCGATGTCACCGACGACGAGGCGATGATCAATGCATGGGCGAAGACGCCAGCGGACGAGCCCTCACAAGAACCTCGTTCGTTGTGACCGACCGCGCGTAGGCGGGCTTCGCCACCATCAGTCTCGTCGAATTCTGTCCAGTGCTTCGGTTATTGCTGCTTTGACTGTCGCCTCCTGTTCGATGGCGTAGCCACGATCCAGGCAGTTGAGGGCGAAGGCTCCGATCTGATCATTACGGTTCGCGAACGGTTGCAGATGGGCCCGGCTGTGCGCAGAAAACACTCGGCCGGGTCGGTGCCCTGCAGCGCCGACGTCGACGACGTGGACTGTTAACTCTGCGGCAAGGCGGTCGTGGATTCTCGCGGCGATACGCACTCCGCCAAGGTCGGCGTCGGTGCAGATCAGTGTTGACGACGCCTGCGCTGCTGCTTCGGCAATCAGGTTGAGGACCGGCTCTGGTGGCTGGCCGTGGCACCAAATGACCGGCACGCCCGCGTCGATGTCGCATAGCGTTTCGGCGGCCTGCCGGTTTTCGATGATCAAAAGCGGCCCCGCCACACGGCATACGTCGATGGAGATCGTGTGCTGAGAGCTGAGCCGGATGTCATGCGGGCCAGGCAGCGAGGAAAGGTCGATGACGGTATCTGAGACGCACAGCCGGACCGGGCCGCCGATGCCGATGTATGGGCTGCGGGACAGGCCGAGTGCAGCGAGGGCTTCGGGTTCGAATCCGAGCTCGGTCAGCAGCCGTTGAACGTCGTCGCGGGCT
>NZ_JBSGJR010000018.1:0-35082 GCF_053605645.1 Micromonospora sp. NPDC003776 | reverse complement strand
CGGCCCTCGACGGCCGATGGAGGACGAGCCTCAGTCGGTCGACTTCTCGTCGGCGGGGGTCATCAGGACCACCCGACGCCGCCGCGCCGTCAGGAAGAGCACGGTGCCCGCGGCCAGCACGAAAGCACCGATGGCACCGATCAGCCCGGCCTGCGGGCCGGTCACCGGCAGTCCGCCGCCCTCGCCGCCGCCCGTACCGCCGCCCGCGCCCCCACCGCCGGCGGCGGCCGCGGTCACCACGACGGCGAAGTCGTCCGAGTTGTCACTCTCGTCGATCTCCTTGCGGAGCGCCGGGCCGGCGGAAGCCTTGTGCAGGAACCACGGCAGGGCGCTGTGCTGCCCCTCGCTGGGCGGACCGTTGTCGGCCCCGACGGAGACGGACACCGCGCCGCCCGACAGGGTCACCGGCGCCTTCACCCCGGGCGAGACCGTCACGGGAAGGATGACCACGACCGGCTCGTGCGGCACCAACTGGGCGTCCACCGGGCAGAAGAAGTTCCGCTTGTCGGCGCTGAATCCGCACTCCTCGCTCTGGATACCGTCGAAGGTCACTCCCTTCGGCACGGTCATCCTCAGCGTGATGTTGCTGATCACCGAGTCGCCCTGGTTGTCCAGGTACGCGAGGACCACCGTCCGGTCACCCGGGTTCAACGGCTCGCCCGTCAGGTCGCCCGCGCGGGCGTCCTCGAGGGAGATCTCCCGCTTGATGTCGGGGGCCACCACGGTCAGGTCGCTGCCGCTCTCGGTGGCGAGCTCGACCTCGTACTCGTCGGCGTTGTCCGCCGGGTTGGCGTCGGTGAGCGTGCTGCCCTCGCGCCACGGCACCACGTCGACGGCCAGCGTGGCGCGGTACGGCTCGGTCAGCTGGTCGGTCGTCTTGAAGACCAGCAGCGGTATCTCGACGGTCTCGCCCGGCCCGGGGATCAGGTCCCCGCGCAGCGGGCAGTTCCACCGGTCGTTCTTCTCGTCGCCGTCGACGTCGCAGCCGTCCAGCAGCGGGTCGATCCGCACCTTGGAGGGGTCGAAGTCCCGCGCGACGTAGTCGATCGCGATGAGGTCCGGCGTGACGGTGCCGTGGTTGCTGACCTTCACCACGGCGATCTTGTCGGTGGTGCCGGCGGCGAGCCGGGTGCCGACGACATCGACCGCGATGTCGACCACCGGCTCCTCGGCGTGCGCGGGCGCCGCCGGAAGGACGAGACCGGCGGTCAGGAGGACGGCGGCACCGAGCCGGGCCGTCGGTCGACGGTGCGGGTTCATGGACGCTCCGGTGAGACGTGGCTGACAGGCCGCACCGGACACTAGCCGCCGACGCCGCGCCCCGCCGCCCTCCACCGCCGTTCGCTGGGCGATACCCGCCGAACGTCCAGACCGGACGTCCTCCGGACGCACGAGGGAAGGGCTCCGGCTCAGTTGACCTCGACCAGCGGCAGCGACTTCCCGACCCCGCCACCCGGCAGGGCGATCGAGGAGAAGTGCGAGACCACCCGGTCGTCGCTCGGGTCGTCAGCCGGCGTCCAGTGCACCGCGAGCCGGTTGTAGAGGGTGTCCCGCTGCGCCGGGATCCGGTCCGCGGTACGGATCATGCCGATCAGCTCGTGCAGGTTGGAGCGGTGCCGGGCGCCGGCCGAGGAGATCACGTTCTCCTCCAGCATGATCGAGCCCAGGTCGTCCACGCCCATGTGCAGGGCGAGCTGCCCGACGTCCTTGCCGGTGGTCAGCCAGGACGCCTGCAGGTGCGGCACCGTCTCGAAGAAGAGCCGGGCCACCGCGATCAGCCGCAGGTATTCCATGGTGGTGGCCTGGGTGCGGCCCTTGAGGTGGTTGTTCTCCGGCTGGTACGTCCACGGGATGAAGGCCCGGAAGCCGCCCGTCCGGTCCTGCACGTCGCGGATCATCCGCAGGTGCTCGATCCGCTCCGCGTTGGTCTCGCCGGTGCCCATCATCATGGTCGCGGTCGACTCCAGGCCCTGCCGGTGCGCCAGCTCCATGACCTCCAGCCAGCGCGCCCCGGACTCCTTCAGCGGGGCGATCGCCTTGCGCGGCCGGTCCGGCAGCATCTCGGCGCCGGCACCGGCGATCGAGTCCAGCCCGGCGGTCTTGATCCGGGCGATCGCCTCGTCCAGGCTCACCCCGGAGACCTTCGCCATGTGCAGGATCTCGCTCGGGCCGATCGAGTGGATGGCGAGCTGCGGGTACGCCTTCTTGACGGAGGAGAAGAGTTCCTCGTAGTACTCCACGCCGTAGTCCGGGTGGTGGCCGCCCTGGAGCATGACCTGGGTGGCGCCCAGCTCGACCGCCTCGCCGCAGCGGCGCAGGATCTCCTCGGTGGGGTGGGTCCACCCCTCCTTGTGCTTCGGGGCGCGGTAGAAGGCGCAGAACTTGCACGCCGTCACGCAGACGTTGGTGTAGTTGATGTTGCGGTCGATCAGGTACGTGACGATGTTGTCCGGGTAGCGCCGCCGGCGTACCGCGTCCGCCGCCTCACCCAGCGCGTGGAAGGGCGCCTCGGTGTAGAGCAGCAGGGCCTCCTCGGGCGTGATCCGCCCGCCGTCCGCGCCGCGCTGCAGGATGTCGTCGATCTCCCGGCTCACCGTCACGTCCCCGAGCCTACGTCGCCCGTCCGGGGGCCGGCACGCCACTCCGCCTCCGGTGACCGACGCCCCACCGCTCGGCTCAGGCCATCCCGGGGCTGGCCACCGGGAGACCCACTTCCTTGGCCGAGTCCAGCAGCCGCCGGTCGTAGGTGACGAAGGCGACGAAGTCGGCGCCCGCCTGCCCGGCCAGGATCTCCGCCGTGGCGAGGTGAATGGCGTCCAGGCTGCGGAGCAGGGGTTCGGCGTACGCGCCGGCGGCCGCACGGACCGCGCTGTCGATCTCGACGCGGTAGAGCCGTCCCAGCACCGACGGAACGCCGACCAGCGCCTGCGGCGCGGCCCGACGGAGCGCCCGTGGCACTTGCACCTCCACGAGGGCTGACGAAACCAGCGCGGTCCCGGCCCGGTCGTTGAGCCAGCCGATGAGGTCCGGTGTCTCCTGCTCGCGCCGGAGCATCCTGATGACGGCTCCGGAATCGAGGTAGATCACCAGCGCTCCTCGTCCCGCGACTCGGCGAGGAGAGCAGCCACGTCCACCGTGGGATCGCCGAGAACCGGTGGCATCGGCACCGGCCCGGTCGAGGTCGGCCCGGTCGCGCGACCCTCCGCGACCAGGCGGCCGAGGAGTGCGTCGCCCGCCAGAACCGGAACCAGGCGGGCGATCGGCTCACCCCGGTCCGTCACCTCGACCGTCTCACCGGCACGCACCCGCGCCAGCACCCTGCTCGTGTGCTGGTTGAGCTCCCGAACCGCGATCTGCTCCACGAATCAAGTGTGGTACGGAACGTTCTACAGGTCGCCTGTCCGATGCCGGCCGCGTCGGCGGGACAGCGCAGACGGTGATCTTCGCCTATGGTGCGGTGTCCTTTCAGGTTTCACACAGGGAAGAGTCGTGACCGCTCCCTACCCCAACCCACCACACGTCCCGCCCGTGCCGCACGCGCCGGCCGGGCCCGCCACCACCGTCCGCACCTGCCGCTTCTGCGGGTCGGTCCCGGCGATCAAGGCATCGCTGCACGGACACCAGGGCTTCATCGTCTTCATGCGGGTGCTCACCCAGCACGGCCCGTTCTGCCGGTCGTGCGGCATCGCGATCTGCCGGGACATGAGCGCTAAGACGCTCTGGCAGGGCTGGTGGGGCTTCCTCTCGATGATCATCACCCCGCTGGTCCTGCTCGGGAACCTCATCACCCGGATCCGGCTCGGCCGCCTCGGTGAGCCGGTGCCCGGCGCTCCGGGCACGCCCGCGATGCCCGGCAAGCCGGTGTTCCAGCGGGCCGCGGCGCTCGGCCTCGTCGCGCCGGTGGCGATCGCCGGCGTGGTCGCCTGGGGCATCTCGACCGACCCCGCCTACGCGGAGGTCGGCGACTGCGTCCGTGCCGAGGGCACGGGCGCGGACGCGGATGTCACCGTCGTCGACTGCGGCGACCCGGCCGCCACCTACGTCGTCGTCGGCAAGGTCGAGAACAGCGCCGACGACGCGCGGTGCGCGCAGTTCCCCGGTACGGTCGCGAGCTACACCGAGCAGCGGAAGTCTCAGGAGCTGCTGCTCTGCCTCGGCGAGAACGGCTGACCGCGAAGCGTTCGGGGGTGGGCCGTCGCCGACCGATGGCGGCGGCCCGCCTCCCTGCGGCGCTACGAAGCCCACCACCCCGGCGGCGGTGAGTCGTCTACGACATCAGGTTCGTAGGCGGACCGAAGGCATCCCGCGGCTCAGGCGTCGTAGTCGACCGTGAGCTTGTCGGTGACCGGGCTGGACTGGCAGGTCAGCACATACCCGGCGGCCACCTCGTCCGGCTCCAGCGCGTAGTTGCGCGCCATGGTCACCTCGCCCTCGACCACCTTCGCCCGGCAGGTCGAGCAGACCCCGCCCTTGCAGGCGTACGGCAGCTCGCCGCGGACCTTCAGGGCGGCGTCCAGCACCCGCTCGTCGCGCCCCATGGTGAAGCTCGACGAGCGCCCGTCCAGCACGATGGTCACCTCCGCGCCGGCGCCGGGCTCGTCGGCCGGGCGGCGCACCGGCTCCGGCGGCGCGTCGACGTGGAACAGCTCGGTACGCACCGCCGACTCGGGCAGCCCCCGGTCGGTGAGCACCGCCCGGGCGTCCACCACCATCCCGTACGGGCCGCAGAGGAACCACTCCTCGACGCCCTCGCCGACGACGGTGTCCAGCAGCCGGGTCAGCCGCTCGGCGTCGATCCGCCCGGAGAGCAGCGGCGACTCGCCCTGCTCGCGGGAGAGCACGTGCACCAGGTGCAGCCGGGTCGGGTAGCGGTCCTTGAGGTCGGCCAGTTCCTCGGCGAACATCACCGAGTTCGCCGTCCGGTTGCCGTACACCAGGGTGAAGGTGCTGGCCGGCTCGACGGAGAGCGCGGTGGCGACCAGCGAGAGCACCGGGGTGATGCCGGAACCGGCGACCACCGCGCCGTAGTGGCGGACCCGGTCCGGCGCGAACGCCGTGGTGAAGTGCCCGAGCGGGGGCAGCACCTCGACGGTGTCGCCGCCGCGCAGCGCGCCGCAGGCGTACGCGGAGAAGGCGCCCCCGGGAATCTCCCGCACCCCGATCCGCAGCCGGCCGTGCCGGGCCAGCTCGTCCGGCGTCGAGCAGATCGAGTACGACCGCCGCACGTCCTCGCCGCCGGAGCCGGTGCGCCCACCCTCGGCGGGAAGCCGCAGGGTGAGGTGCTGGCCGGCGGAGAACGCGAAGGTCTCCCGCAGCTCCTCGGGCACGGCGAAGGTGATCGCCACGGCGTCGTCGGTGAGCCGGTCGACGGCGGCGACGGGGAGCGGATGGAAGACCGGCCGGCGACGGACCGGTCGGGTGATGGTGACAGTCACAGCGCCTTCAGGTGGTCGAAGGGTTCGGAGCAGGCGCGGCAGCGCCAGAGGGCCTTGCACGCGGTCGAGCCGAAGCGGCTGACCTGCTCGGTGTCCGGGGAGCCGCAGCGGGGGCAGCGCACGGCGAGGGTCAGCGCCACCACGTTGCCGCCCCGGGCGGCGGGCGCGGGCGGCGCGATGCCGGCGGCGGCCAACTTGGCCCGGCCGCGCTCGGAGATCCAGTCGGTGCTCCAGGCCGGGGCGTGCACCGTCCGTACCTCGGCGTCGGGATGCCCGGCGGCGGCGAGCGCCCGGCGGATGTCCGCCCGGATCACGTCCATCGCCGGGCAGCCGGTGTAGGTGGGGGTGATGGTGACGACGACCCGGCCGGTGGCCGGGTCCTCCTCGACCGACCGCAGGATGCCCAGCTCGTCGATGGTGATGACCCGGATCTCCGGGTCCACCACCGCCGCCACGGCCGCCCTGGGGTCACTCACCACGTCGCCCCCGGGTGGGCGCGGTGCAGCACCTGCATCTCGGCCAGCAGGTACGAGAGGTGCTCGGTGTGCACGCCGTCCCGTCCGCCGCCCGGGGTCCACCGGGTCTCCGGGCGGGTCAGGGTCGCCTCGTCCAGCACGGCGGAGACGGTGGCGTCGAAGTCGGCCCGCAGGGTGGCCGGGTCGACCGGCGCCGCCGGGTCCGCCGTGAGGAGTTCGTGGGTGTACGGCCACACCTGGTCGACCGCCGCCTGCATGCGCCGGTGCGACTCCTCGGTGCCGTCGCCGAGCCGCTTCACCCAGAGCGCCGCGTGGTCCAGGTGGTACGCGGACTCCTTGCGGGCCTTCGCGCCGATCGCGGCCAGCCGCTCGTCGGCGCACCCGGCCAGCGCGGTGTAGAGCGGGAGCTGGTAGGCGGCCAGGAAGAACAGCTTCGCCATGGTGACCGCGAAGTCCCCGTTGGGCAGCTCCACCAGGAGACAGTTGCGGAACTCCCGGTCGTCGCGCAGGTACGCCAGCGCGTCCTCGTCCCGGCCGGCGCCCTCCAGCTCGCCCGCGTACGTGAGCAGCAGGCGGGCCGCGCCGAGCTGGTCGAGGGCGATGTTGGCCAGCGCGACGTCCTCCTCCATCTCCGGGGCACGGGAGGTCCACTCGCCGAGCCGCTGTGCGGCGATCAGCGCGTCGTCGCCGAGGGCGAGGGTGAAGTCGAACGGACCGGTCACAGGTGGGCCACCCCGTCCGGCACCTCGTAGAAGGTGGGGTGGCGGTAGACCTTGTCGGCGGCCGGGTCGAAGAAGGCGTCCTTCTCGTCCGGGCTGGACGCGGTGATCGCGCTCGCCGGTACGACCCAGATGGAGACGCCCTCCTGGCGGCGGGTGTAGAGGTCCCGGGCGTTGCGCAGGGCCAGCTCCGCGTCGGGGGCGTGCAGGCTGCCGACGTGGGTGTGCGACAGCCCGCGCCGCGCCCGCACGAAGACCTCCCAGAGCGGCGAGGATTCCTTGCTCACGCTGCCACCTTCTCCTTGTTGCTCTGCTTCGCCGCGTACGCCGCGGCGGCCTCGCGCACCCAGGCGCCCTCGGTGTGGGCGCGGCGCCGGTGCGCCATCCGCTCCCGGTTGCACGGGCCGTCGCCCTTGATCACCCGCAGCAGCTCGTCGTAGTCGGGCTGGGTGTAGTCGTACGCCTGCCGCTCCTCGTTCCAGCGCAGGTCGGGGTCGGGAAGGGTGAGGCCGAGCACCTCCGCCTGCCCGACGCACATGTCCACGAAGCGCTGCCGCAGCTCGTCGTTGGAGAAGCGCTTGATCTTCCAGGCCATCGACTGGGCGCTGTGCGTCGAGTCTCCGTCCGGCGGCCCGAACATCGCCAGTGAGGGGTACCACCAGCGGTCGACGGCGTCCTGGGCCATCGCCTTCTGCGCCGGGGTGCCGTGCGCCAGGGTGTGCAGGATCTCGTAGCCCTGGCGCTGGTGGAACGACTCCTCCTTGCAGACCCGGATCATCGCCCGGGCGTACGGGCCGTAGGAGCAGCGGCAGAGCGGGACCTGGTTGACGATCGCCGCGCCGTCGACCAGCCAGCCGATCGCGCCCACGTCGGCCCAGGTCAGGGTCGGGTAGTTGAAGATCGAGCTGTACTTCTGCCGGCCGTCGAGCAGCAACTCCACCAACTCGTCCCGGCTGATGCCCAGGGTCTCGGCCGCGGCGTAGAGGTAGAGGCCGTGGCCGGCCTCGTCCTGCACCTTGGCCAGCAGGATCGCCTTGCGCTTGAGCGACGGGGCGCGGCTGATCCAGTTCCCCTCCGGCTGCATGCCGATGATCTCGGAGTGCGCGTGCTGGGCGATCTGCCGGATCAGGCTCTTCCGGTACGCCTCCGGCATCCAGTCCCGGGGCTCGATCTTCTGGTCGGCGTCGATCACGTCCGCGAAGTAGCCCGCGAGGTCCTCGTCGGGCGCCGGCCCACCGCGACGGGCCCGCGCGGCGGCCTCCCGCAGCGCCGCCTCCGCCGCCTCCACCTCGCCGAGCAGGCCGCCGCCCGGTCCGTCCTCGGGCGGGGCGAAGTCGTTGCCATACATGAGGCCAGTGTTACAGCTCGCGCCCGATGACACCAGAGGGTGTAACAGGTTTCCGGGCGCACCATCCGTCACCGGATGACCGCTTGGGGTAAACGGGGCTGGCCTGCGGAAACGGTGTGACGTCGGCCACGCGTAGAACGTGAATCCTCTCAAGCGCGGCAAAGCGGTCTATTGTCCCGCCTTCATGGCGAGTCGCCAGCCGCCGGGTGCTGGCGGCGGGCCGGTCCGGAAGTAGACTTCGCCCGGCACACCGATCGGCTGCTGACGATCGCCATCAAGCTCCAGGCCACCATCCCCCCGGCCTCGGCGATCAGGCCGTACCCATTCGGAACAGCCGGTCCCCCCGGCCAGACATCTGGAGTTCGCCCACTCATGCGACCTCGCGTGACCCTGGTGCTCGCCATCGTGGCGGTCCTCCTCGGTGGCGTCATGCTGGTGCCCGCCGCGTACGCCCGCCTCTCCGGCGGCGACGCCCTGCCCAGCCTCGGCGGCATCGGTGGCGGCGGCACGGAGAACGTGCCCGCGCCGACACCCACCACGCCGCCCCCGCCGACCCTGGCCGACGCCCCGGTCTCGGTGAACTTCAAGGGCAAGTTCTTCTCCTGGGCGCTGATGGACCGGGAGACCGGCGAGATCAGCGGTGCCCCGAACATGGCGTCCACCAACTCGACCGAGTCGATGATCAAGGCCTGGATCGTCTCCGACTACCTCCGGGAACTCGGCGACAAGCCGCTCAGCGCCGCGCGCAAGAAGCAGGCCGTCACCGCCATCCGGGACAGCAACGACCTCTCCGCAGAGGCCCTCTACAACGCCGGCGGGCGCAAGCCGGTGCTGGATCGGCTGATCAAGATGTGCAAGCTGACCGACACGAAGATCTATCCCGAGCGGGCCAAGTGGGCGTACACCCAGATGTCACCGCGGGACGCGGTGCGGATGGGCGACTGCATCGGCGACGGCACGGCCGCCGGGCCGAAGTGGACCAAGTGGGTGCTCAACGAGATGGCCAACGTGCGCGGCGGCGTCAAGGACCAGAAGTCCGACGCCGTCCAGGGCGGCCACTGGGGCATCATCGACGGCCTGCCCGAATCGATCACGTCGCAGGGGCCGGTCAGCATCAAGAACGGCTTCACCATGCTGTGGGCCGACGGCCAGTGGCACGTCAACTGCCTCGCGGTGACCGACAAGTGGAGCCTGGCGGTGATGATGCGCTATCCCGGCGCCGGCGACCCGAAGACCCCCTCGTACGGCGCGAAGGTCTGCGCCAGCGTCGCCACCCAGCTGGTGACCCCGCAGCCCGGCGCCGCCCTGAAGGTGCCGCAGCAGCCGGGGAAGCTCTGATGGCGGGCACCCGCCGGCGGCCGGGCAGTGACCTCCGGCCGCTGACGTACAGCGCGGTGGCGGTGATCCTGGTCGGGCTGGTACTGGTCTCGCTCCGGTTCGTGCCCGGCTCGCCGTTCCGTCCCACCCCCACCTCGCACACCGGTGCGGCGAGCGGCCGCTCCACCGGCGGGCCCACCGACCGCAGCACCCGGACCGAGCCGACGGCGCTCCCGTCCCCGACCCCGTCGCTGGAGCCACTGCCGTTCCAGGCTCAGGAGCTCGACGACCTCGACATCAAGGGCTGGTACTCCTGGGCCGTACTGGACAAGCGGACCGGAAAGATCATCGGCTCGAAGAACATGAACGAGACCAGCACCACCGCGTCGATGATCAAGTCCTGGGTGGTGGCCGACTACCTGCGCCGCAGCGCCGAGGCGGGGAAGACGCCGAGCGACGACAAGCTGGACGACGCCACGCAGATCATCCGGGACAGTGACAACACGCGGGCTCAGGAGTTCTACGAGAGCGTAGGTGGGTCGGCCTCGATCAAGCGGCTGATTTCGATCTGCAAGCTCACCGACAGCAAGGTCGCCAGCGACGGCGGCTGGAGCCGGACGATGCTGTCCCCCCGGGACACCGCGCGGCTCGGCCTCTGCATCGACGACGGGCGGGCGGCCGGGCCGAAGTGGACCAAGTGGCTGCTCAACGAGATGCGGCTGGTCCGCGGGGTCGGCGACTTCGGCATCCGCAAGGCGTTCCCGGCCGGCGAGCAGAAGCAGATCGCGATCAAGAACGGATGGATCGACCGGCAGAAGGAGCAGGAGTACCACGTCAACTGCCTGGCCATCGGCGACACCTGGACGATGGGCGTGATGGTCCGTACCCCGTTCAGCGCCACCGGCAGCTGGGACTACGGCATGAAGGCATGCCAGCGGATCACCGAGGCGCTGCTCCGCGACGCCACCTGAGCCCACCCGCTGCGCGAAGCGGCGGTGTCCCGGTCTGCCGGGGCACCGCCGCTTCGTCGTCTCGGGAGGGCCTCAGCCCTGGAAGAACTCCGGCCCGCCCGCCGGCAGGGCCGGCGCCTCACCGATCTCGGCGGCCCGGCGGGCGAACTCCCGGAGCCCCGCCACCTGCCGCTCACCCAGGGAGAAGTCCAGGGTGCGGAAGTAGGTGGCGAGGGTCGCCGCGTCGAACGTCTCCCAGCGGGCCGCCGCCTCGGCCACCTGGTCCAGCTCGGCCAGGCACAGGTCACGCGAGCGCAGGAACGCCTCGTGCACCTCCTTGACCAGGCCGGGGTGGGCGGCGGCGAAGTCCCGGCGGACCGCCCAGACGGCGAAGACCATCGGCAGCCCGGTCCAGTCCCGCCAGGCCTGCCCGAGGTCGGTCACCTCGAGGCCCTTGCGGGGCGCCTCGTAGAGGGCGCGCAGCGCCACGTCGCCGATCAGCACCCCGGCGTCGGCCTCCAGCAGCATCTGGGTCAGGTCCGGGGGGCAGCGGAAGTACTCGGGGCGGACACCGTAGCGCTGGCCGAGCAGCAGCCGGGCCAGCAGCACCCCGGTACGCGAGGTGGAGCCCAGCGCCACCCGCGCCCCGTCCAGCTCCGTGAGGGGCTTCGTGGAGACCACGTTGACCGAGAGCACTGGCCCGTCGCTGCCGACCGCCAGGTCCGACAGGAGCAGCAACTCGTCGGCGTGCCGCAGGTACTCCACCTGCGAGATCGGCCCGATGTCGAGGTCACCGGCGACCAGCGCGGCATTCAACCGGTCCGGCGAGTCCTTGTGCAGGTCGACGTCGATCAGGGTGCCCGACCGCATCAGGCCCCAGTAGATCGGCAGGCAGTTGAGGAACTGGATGTGCCCGACCCGGGGGCGGGCGACGCGGTCAGCCATGCCCCGACCGTATCGCCACCCACCCCCGCGGGCTCACCGGGAGGGGCCCTGAGTGGCCAACTCCGCACCGGGCGGAAGGAAGGGCCCCTTCCTAACGCCTCCGGTAGAGAAGGGGCCCCTTCCTAACACTCCCGGCCGGCAGCGACGCCAGCGCCGGCGGGCACCCCGCGCGCGGACGGCGCCGGTGATTCGGCGGGCGCAGCCGCCGGGGCGCCGACCGGTGCCCGTCCGGCCCGCACGGCGCGGGCGACCGAGGGCACGACCAGCGCGATCACCAGCAGCCCGGCGACACCGCAGCCGGCGATCAGGAGCCGGGGCGTGGCCACCTCGAGCAGGAGCCCGCCGAGCAGGAAACCGACCATCGAAGCGCCCTGGATGGAGCCGCTGAGCGCGGCGTACGCCCGGCCGCGCGACGCCTCGGGCACCCGCCGGGCCAGCAGCACGTTGTCGAAGACGTTCGCGCCGCCGTTGCTCACCCCACCGAGCAGCCAGACCGGCACCAGCAGCAGCGCGGTCGGCACCGCGGCGGAGAGCAGGATCATCAGGCAGCACCCGGCGAGCAGGGC
Source organism: Micromonospora sp. NPDC003776 (assembly GCF_053605645.1). Classification (NCBI taxonomy): domain Bacteria; kingdom Bacillati; phylum Actinomycetota; class Actinomycetes; order Micromonosporales; family Micromonosporaceae; genus Micromonospora; species Micromonospora sp. NPDC003776. The sequence goes on along the minus strand of NZ_JBSGJR010000018.1, from coordinate 23,326 downwards.
GAGGTAGCCGACGAGCAGCCGGCCGTCGTCGACCAGCCGCCGCGCCACTCGGGCGAAGAGCCACGCACCGACCAGGACGCCGAGCGTCCACGCGCCGGTGACCAGGCCGTACAGCGTGGCGGTGCTGTGCAGGGTCTCGCGGATGAAGAAGACCTCGACCACGTTGATCGCCCCGACGGCGGCGATCACGCCGGCGATGGTGGTGATCATCGCGACGAGCAGCGGGTCGTGGCGGAGCCGCCAGTCGGCCGCGGGCGCGGTGGGCGTACCGGTGGCCGCCCCGGCGGCCGGTCGCCGGTTGCCACCCCGACGGGTCCGGATCAGCAGCCCGGCCGCGACCAGGGCGAGGTAGCTGGCGGCGTCCAGGAGCAGCGGCAGCCGGGCGCCGAAACCGCCGACCAGCACCCCGGCCAGCGCCGGGCCGGCCAGCGCGCCGAGCGTGCCGGCGGTCTGGTTCAGCGCCGCGGCCCGCGGCAGGTCCTCGCGGCGGACCATGGCGGGCACCAGCGCGGACAGCACCGGCTGGGTGACCGCGAGGCCGGCCGCGAGCAGCGCCACCAGCGCGATGACCAGGGCCGGATGACCGGCGTACGCGAGCGCGAGGCAGACGGCGGCCTGGCCGAGCCCGGCGAGAACCAGCAGCAGCCGGCTGTCCACCCGGTCGGCGAGCCGGCCGGTCAGCGGGGCGAGCGCCACCAGCGGCAGGGTGGCGGCGAGCATCAGCCCCGACACCGCGAGCCCGCCCGCGCCGGCGGACTGGAGAGCGAGGGTGAGAGCCGTGGCGGCGAGGAAGTCACCGCAGGTGGAGACGCCCCGGGAGGCGGTGACCAGCCAGACGTCGGACCAGCGCGACGAGCCAGATGCGAAGGACATGCTTCGAAAATAATCCTTCACACCTGGATCGCGCAATCCCCGTCGTCAATCGATGGGCAGCGCCCGGTACTGCACGGCGACGCTTCGCGCGCCTTCGGGTGGGTTGGTCCGCATCCGCCGCCGGTACGGGTCGATCAACTCCTGGATCGCGTTGTTGAGCACACCCAACTCCTCCGCGGTGAGCAGCAACATGCTGTCGCTGAACCACGCGGCCTCGTACCACTCGCGCGGCTCCTCCGGTGCCCGCTTGATCCAGTCCCGCACCCGCTGGCTGTCCCGGGCCATGTGGGCCTCGACCAGCGCCGCCTCGGCGGCGCGCGCGTCGGCGTCGGCGTCCGGGCCCGACTCGACGTAGTACGACGGGCTGAACGCCTGCCAGACCCGCTCCCGGGCGTCACCCCGGCTGGGGGCCTCCTCGATCAGCCCGTACTTCGCCAGCTCGCGCAGGTGGTAACTGGTCGCGCTCGGGGAGAGTCCGGCGATCTCGGCGCACTCGGTCGCGGTCGCACCGCCCTCCACCGTGCTGAGGTGTTCCATGATCGCCATGCGAGCCGGGTGGGCCAGGGCCCGCATCACCTGCGGGTCGCTGATCGTCACCCGGCGCGGTTCGGGGCGCGCCTCGGTCATGTCCCCATGATTCCGCCCCGCCGGCGTCCCGGCGAAATTCGGTTGCCCGACCGGCCGTACGGAGTAGGCTGCTCTGTCCCGCCTGACGGCCGTGGTGAGTAGCACCGCACAGGACGTCCCGCGCCGACCCGAGGTCGGAAACGCGAGCGGCAGCGTTTTTCCCGTGACGAGGAGTACGTGGATGACCCTGCACGCCCAAAAACAGACCCTGGACGCCGAACTCGTCGCCGAGCGCGACCACCTGGCGGCGTCCCGCGCCGCGCTGGCGCGGATGCGCGAGCGCGCCGAAGCCCTCTTCGCCACCGGCGACAAGGTGGCCGGGGACGCGTACACCGCCGAGCAGCTGGGCCGGCACATGGCCCGCCGGGTCAAGGAGCTGGCCGACGACCCGACCACCCCGCTCTTCTTCGGTCGACTGGACTTCGGGGACGCCGACCCGGACCACGCCGGGCGGGAGTACCACGTGGGCCGGCGGCACGTCACCGACGAGCTGGGCGAGCCGATGGTGCTGGACTGGCGCGCCCCGATCTCCCGGTCGTTCTACCGGGCCAGCGCCCGCGACCCGCAGGGCGTCGCCGTCCGGCGCCGGTTCGGGTTCAGCACCGGCGTGCTGACCAGCTTCGAGGACGAGCACCTGGACCGGGGCGAGGAGCTGGGCACGGCCAGCCGGATCCTCACCGCCGAGATCGAGCGGCCCCGCGTCGGCCCGATGCGGGACATCGTCGCCACCATCCAGCCCGAGCAGGACGAACTGGTCCGGGCCGACCTGGCGGACTCGATCTGCGTGCAGGGGGCGCCGGGCACCGGCAAGACCGCGGTCGGGCTGCACCGCGCCGCCTACCTGCTCTACCTGCACCGGGAGCGGCTGCGCCGGTCCGGCGTGCTGATCGTCGGGCCGAACCGGGCGTTCCTGTCCTACATCGCGGCCGTGCTGCCCGCCCTCGGTGAGGTCGAGGTCGAGCAGGCCACCGTGGAAGACCTGGTCGCCCGGGTGCCCGTACGCAGCGTCGACGACCCCGCCGTCGCCACCCTCAAGCACGACGTCCGGATGGCCGAGGTGCTGCACCGGGCGGTCGACGGGCACATCGGCACCCCCACCGAGCCGATCATGGTGTCGGACGGCTCGTTCCGCTGGCGGATCGGCCTCGACCCGCTGCACCGGGTGGTCGAGGAGACCCGCCGCGAAGGGTTGCCCTACGCGACCGGCCGGGAACGGGTCCGGGCCCGGGTGGTGGGGCTGCTGCAACGCCAGTCCGAGGCGCGCCGCGCCGAATCGCCCGGCGACGCCTGGCTGCGCCGGATGGGCAAGGCCAAGCCGGTCACCGCCTTCCTCGACGCGGTCTGGCCGGCCCTCACCCCGGAAGGGCTGGTGCACACCCTGCTCACCGACCCGGCGGCGCTCGCCACCGCCGCCGACGGCCTGCTCACCGCCGAGGAGCAGGAACTGCTCCGCGCCACCAAGCTCGGGCGAACCCCGAAGGCGACGAAATGGACCGCCGCGGACGCCGTGCTGATCGACGAGGCGGCCGGGCTGATCGAGCGGCCCGCCGGCTTCGGGCACGTGGTGGTCGACGAGGCGCAGGACCTCTCCCCGATGCAGTGCCGGGCCATCGCCCGGCGCAGCGAGCACGGCTCGATCACCCTCCTCGGCGACCTGGCCCAGGGCACCGCGCCCTGGGCGGCCACCGACTGGCGGGAGTCCCTGGCCCACCTGGGCAAGCCGGACGCCGCCGTGGTGCCGCTGAGTGTCGGCTTCCGGGTGCCGGCGGCGGTGGTCGCGTTCGCCAACCGCCTGCTGCCGGCGCTGGCCGTCGACGTACCCCCGGCGGAGTCGCTGCGCCGCGACGGGACGCTGGCCGTGCGTACCGTGGACGACCTGGTCGCGGCGACGGTGGCCGAGGTGCGGGCGGCGCTGGCGCACGACGGCTCGGTCGGCGTGATCGCCGCCGACGACACGGTCGACCGGCTCCACGCGGCGCTCGCCGAGGCCGGGGTATCGACCGCGGACGACGTGGCGGCCGCGGCGCGGGTCACCGTGGTCCCGGCGACCCTGGTCAAGGGCCTGGAGTACGACCAGGTGGTGGTCGTCGAGCCGGCCGCGATCGTGGCCGCCGAGCCCCGCGGCCTGCACCGCCTCTACGTGGTGCTGACCCGGGCCGTCTCCCGCCTCGCGGTGCTGCACCGCGACCCGCTGCCCGACCCGCTGGCCGGCTGAGGCCGCCCCGGCCGCCCCGGCGTGATCATGCGACGGACCGGCGACCGACGCGGCGGGTCAGCCGGAGAGGGCGGCGGCGACGGCGCGCAGCGGCGCGCCCGACTCGGCGATCGGCACCGTGAAGGCCAGCCAGGAGCCGTCGGTGAAGTCGATCCGGAGCCGCTTGGGGTTGAGCCGGTGCCAGCCCACCCGGGCGGACGCCACCTCGGCCCGGGCCGCCGCCCAGGCGACCCGGGTCTCGGCCAGCGACCGCTCGTCATCCTCCCGGTTGGACAGCAGCTTCACCGCGCCGGTGACACAGACCAGCAACCGCCGGTCGGTGACCGCGAGCAGCGTGTGCCGCAGCCGCCCGTCCGGTCGGGCCGGGTTGACCGCCCGGTGCAGCCGGGAGGCGGCCGAGCCGGGGGCGCCCCGGCCGGCGATCCCCCAGCCGATCAGGTCGACCAGCCGGTCACCCCGGTCCCAGGTGGCCAGCGGGACGAGCAGGTTGAGCAGCACCGAGGTGACGGTCGCCCGGCCGGGGGCGGCGGTCGCCGCCTCGTCCGGCGGCGGTGGGGGCGTGACGCCGCCGCCGACCTCCGTCTGCGCGTACGCCAGCACCTGCTCGCCCGGCTCGCCGAGCTGGCCGATCCGGTCCCGGTAACTCGTGCCGTCCATCGGCTCAGTATCGGTCGTAGCCGTAGTCGTCGTCGGTGCGGCGCTCCGCGGCCGGCGCGTTGCCCATCACCTCGCCGACGATCTCCCGGACCCGGGCGGCGGCGGCCTCCTGGGCGCGGTTCGCCGCGGCGGTGAACTCCTCGGCCAGGGTGTACGAGTCGAACCGCATGGCCCGCGCGTTGATTTCGGTGGAGAGGATCTTGCCGTCGGCGGCGGCCGTCACCGTGACCAGGCCGGAGTCGCTCACCCCCTCGGCGCTGCTCTGCTCCAGCTCGGCCATCCGCGCGCCGAGCTCGCGCTGCCACCCGTCCAGGTTGCGGGCCAGCGCCTCGATCCGGTCCAGGGCGGGGAAGGACGTCATGGCTGCCTCTCAGTTCACGATCGAGTCGAAGACGTTCTGCACGCCCCGGGTGTACGGGCCCAGGTCCTCCTTGTACGTGCCGTCGACCAGGTAGTTGCGGTCCTTGTGGCCGTCGGAGACGTCGTACAGGCCGACCCCGGTGTCCAGCAGGGCGCCACCGATGCCCGGCACGTTCACCGGCGACACCTTGTTGATCACGTACTTGCCGGGGAACAGGAGGGCGGTCCGCTTGAGCTTGAACTGCAACGCCTCCTTGGTGTAGCCGGACTTGTTCCACGCCCGGTACGCCTTCTTGGCCTTGCGCAGCTCCATCACGGTCTTGCGGTACTTGGTGAGCAGCTGGGCGACCTTCTCCAGCTTGGTCACCAGCTTGGTGAGGATCTCGGCGAACCGGGCCACGATCTTGACCATCCGGCCGACCGTGGTGGCGAGCCGGGCCAGCACCCGGACCACCGTGGCGGCCAGCGAGATCCCCGCGCTGAGGAAGGCGGCCACCGCGGCGATGATCACCTCGGTGAGGAACCAGAGCAGGAACTCCAGGATCAGCTCGACCAGCAGGTTGAACGCGTCGACCGCCGCGTTCGCCGCGTCGACCAGCACCTCCTTGGTGCCGTCCAGCCCCTTGGCCAGCTCCTCGATGGCCTCCTCGACCTGCTCCATCGAGGCGTGGAACTTCTCCGCCGCGTCGCCGTCCCAGGCGCCGCGCAGCCGGGCCCGGTCGGCGATCTGCTCCCCGGCGATCTGCCGGACCGCCTCCCCCGTGGTCAGCGCGAGCTGGGCCGCCTGCATCAGGTCGTCCGGTTCCCCGGCCACCAGCTCCAGCAGCTCGTTGAACGGCCAGAGCACCGCCTGGGAAAGCGGCTTGAACGGGTCCGGCGTGCCGGACACGATCTGCTCGAAGTAGGTCTTGTTGCGCTGCAGTGCCTCGGTGCTCATGCGTCCCCCTCAGGCGCCCGGCGCGAACAGGTCGTTGTTCCCCACGTCGGTGCCGGTGTAGGCGTCGGCGGTGTCGTCGATCCCCTCGGCGATGTCGGCCATCACCTCGGCGCCCTCCGCCAGCCCGGTCAGGCACGCCTCGAACTGCTCGGCGTACGCGGCCGCGAGACTGAACGACGCCGGCATGACGCCGAAGGCGTGCCGGGGCACGTGCCCGTCGTTGAAGACCCGGTGCAGCTCGTGGAACCGGGCCGCCCGGTCCCGCGAGGCGGCGGCGAAGGCGGTCAACGCCTCCGGTTGCACGTCCAGGTTCCTGCTCGGACTTGTCACGGGACCCTCCCCAGTGTCCAGTCGACAGCCGCACGCCCCCGTGTGACGCGGGCGACGGGTTACCACAGTAGGCGATCGCCACCGCCGCACGGGCCCGCGGGGTTGGCGCGGACCCGCTAAACAGGAACCGGGACCGCAACCCCACGAAGGAGCCTCGATGATCCTGGCCCGCGCCGACCAGGTCAGCCGCCGGTACGGCAACGTGCTGGCCCTGGACCGGGTCGACCTCACCGTCCGCGCTGGCGAGCTGGTCGGCCTGCTCGGCCCGAACGGCGCCGGCAAGAGCACCCTGATCAACCTGCTGGTCGGGCTGCGCCGGCCCACCGCCGGCCGGGTGGAGCTCTTCGGCGGCGACCCGCGCGACGCGGCCAGCCGGCGGCACCTCGGGGTCACCCCGCAGGAGACCGGCCTGCCCGGCACGCTGCGGGTGGGCGAGGTGGTCGACTTCGTCTCCGCGCACTTCCCCGACCCGGTGCCCCGGGCCGAGCTGCTCGACCGGTTCGGCCTCGCCGACGAGGTACGCCGGCAGACCGGCGGCCTCTCCGGCGGGCAGCGCCGACGGCTCGCGGTGGCCCTCGCCTTCGTCGGCCGGCCCCGGCTGGTGGTCCTCGACGAGCCCACCACCGGGCTGGACGTGGAGGCCCGGCGCTCCCTGTGGGAGGGGATCCGGGCCTTCCACGCCGAGGGCGGCGCGGTCCTGCTGAGCAGCCACTACCTGGAGGAGGTGGAGGCGCTGGCGCAGCGGGTGGTGGTGATCGGCCACGGCCGGGTCCTCGCCGACGACACGGTGGACGCGATCCGGGGCATCGTCGGCGTACGCCGGGTCAGCCTGATCGCGGACGACCTGCCGCCGCTGCCCGGCGTGGTCGCCACGGAGCACGCCGAGGGGCGTACCCATCTGCTCACCACCGACGCCGACCAGCTCGTCCGCGACCTGGTCCGGGCCGGGGTGGCGTTCCGGGAGCTGGAGGTGCGGCCCACCTCGCTGGAGGAGGCGTTCCTCACCATCACCGCCGACGACCGGCCGACGGCCGTCACCGCCTAGGAGCCGTCCGATGCCGCTCGCCCTGGTCCACGCCAAGTACCAGCTGCTGGAGATCATCCGGATCCCGGTCGCGGTGTTCGGCGCCGCGTTCTTCCCGGCCGCGTCGATGATCTTCTTCGTGGTGCCGTTCACCGGCGACGACGCCCGGGGCGCCACCTTCGCCACCGCGTCGATGGTCACCTTCTCCGTGCTGACCGCGAACATCTTCCAGTACGGTGCCGGCGTCGCCGAGGACCGGGTGCAGCCGTGGAGCCCCTACACCCGTACGCTCCCGGCCGGCCCGGTGCCGCGCTTCGCCGGGCGGATCCTGGCCGGCCTGGTGCTGACGTACGTGTCGATGCTGCCCGTGGTGGTGATCGCCGCCGTGGCGACCGCCGCCGCGATCACGCCGGTGGACTTCCTGGTCGCCATCGGGACGGTCGCGGTGATCTCCGTGCCGTTCACCCTGCTTGGCCTGGCCATCGGCTACTCGATGCCGAGCAAGGCGGCGATCGTGGTCGCACAGCTGATCTTCTTCCCGCTGGCCTTCGGTGGCGGCCTGCTCTCCGGCCCGAACGACGCGCCCGGCTTCATCCGGGCCATCGCCCCCTACCTGCCCACCCGGGGCGCCGTGGAGCTGATGTGGGCGGCCGCCACCGACTGGCGACCGGACCCGCTCGCCCTGGCGATGCTGGGCGTCTGGGTGGTGCTGCTCGCGGCCATCGCCGCGTGGGCGTACCGGCGGGACGAGGGGCGCCGCTTCACCTGAGAAAATGTCCGATTACGGCCCGGCGGCCGACGGGACGGTGCCACGATTCCGGCAGGGGGTGCCCACCGGGCCGCCCACCGGCGAGAGGGGTCAACGTGAACGGCGTCGAGCCCGGCACGCCCTGCTGGGCCGACCTGGCCACCCCGGGGCTGGCGGACGCCAAGCGGTTCTACCCGCAGCTCTTCGGCTGGACCGGACGGGTCTCCCCGGACCCGGCGGCCGGTGGCTACACGGTCTTCCTGAAGGACGGCAAGGCGGTCGCAGCGGCCGGCCCGCCGGCCAGCCCCGACCAGGTGCCGATCTGGTCGACGTACGTGGCGACCGACGACGCGGATCTGGTGGCCACCCGGGTCGAGGCGGCCGGCGGCCAGGTGGTGGTCGCCCCGTTCGACGTCTTCGACCAGGGCCGGATGGCGGTCCTCGCCGACCCGGCGGGCGCGGTGTTCAGCGTCTGGCAGCCGATGGCGATGCGCGGGGCCGAGCTGTTCAACGTGCCCGGGTCACTGTGCTGGAACGAGCTGATCACCCCCGACCCGGAGCGGGCGAAGGAGTTCTACGCGCTGGTCTTCGGCTGGCACCCGGAGGAGCGCCCGACCGGCCCGGTCACCTACACCGGCTGGCGCTGCGGCGCCCGGATCGTCGCTGGCATGATGCCGCAGCTGGAGCCGCTGCCGGAGGACCTGCCGGCGTACTGGTCGGTGTTCTTCGCGGTGGCGGACGCCGACGACGCCGCCGCCCGCGCCAGCGAACTCGGCGGCACCGTCCTCGTGCCGCCCCGGGACAACCCGGCCGGCCGTAGCACCGCCCTCCGCGACCCCCAGGGCGCCCTGTTCCACGTCACCGCCCTCCGCTGACGCGCCGCCGCCCCGAGCACCCATCGGCGGTCGCCCGCCGCCGCCGGGCGCCGGTGTTGAAAGGGGGCCCTTTCGCTACCGGAGGCGTTAACCGGGGGCCCTCCCTTTCACCTTGGGCGGACGGGGACGACGAGGGGGCCGTGGTCGCCCTGGACGACGCGGACGTGGGCCCGGTAGTGCCGGGACAGCAGCTCCTCGGTGAGCACCTCCGGCGGCGGGCCGGCGGCGGCGACCCGGCCGTCGGCCAGCAGCACCAGGCGGTCGGCGTACTCCCCGGCGACGGAGAGGTCGTGCATGGTGGCCAGCACGGTCAGGTCATGCTCGCGGCGCAGCTGGTCGACCAGTTCCAGCACCTCCTGCTGGTGGCCGATGTCCAGCGCGCTGGTCGGCTCGTCCAGCAGCAGCAGGGTGGCGCCCTGGGCCAGCGCGCGGGCCAGGAAGACGCGCTGCCGCTCGCCGCCGGAGAGGGTGGCCAGCTCCCGGCGGCCGAACTCCACCAGATCGAGCCGGTCCAGCACCTCGTGCACCGCGGCCAGGTCCGCCGCCGACTCCCGCCCGAGCGCCGGGATGTACGGGGTGCGCCCGAGCAGCACGTAGTCGAGGACCGACATGCCGGCCGGCACCACCGGGGACTGGGCCACCGTGGCGACGACCCGGGCCCGGTCCCGGCGGCGCAGGGACTGGATCGGCGTACCGAAGAGGGAGACCGTGCCCGGCGCGGCGAGCAGGCCGCCGACGGCGCGCAGCAGGGTGGACTTGCCGGCGCCGTTCGGGCCGATCACGGTCACCCACTCGCCCACCGCGACGGTCAGGTCCACGCCGGCCAGGATCGGCCTGCCACCCAGGTCGACGCGCAGGTCCCGCACCTCGACGGCCGTCCCGCTCATGTGAACACCCGGCGGGAGGTACGCAGGACCAGGACGAAGAACGGGCCGCCGAGCAGCGCGGTGACCACGCCGATCGGGATCTCGGCCGGGGCGGCGGCGGTCCGGGCGATCACGTCGGTCAGCGCCAGGAACGCCCCGCCGAAGAGCATCGACAGCGGCAGGATCACCCGGTAGCTGGATCCGGCGAGCAGCCGGACGGTGTGCGGCACGATGATGCCGACGAAGCCGATCAGGCCCGAGGCGGAGACCGCGGCGGCGGTGCCCAGCGAGGCGGCGGCGATCAGCAGGTAGCGGGAGCGCTGCGGATGCAGGCCGAGGCTGGTCGCCTCGTCGTCGCCGACGGAGAGCACGTCCAGCTCCCGCCGGTGCAACAGCACCACCACCGAGGTGAGCACGAAGTAGGGCAGGACCAGCCGGACGTCGTGCCAGCCGGCGGTGGCCAGCCGGCCGAGCAGCCAGGAGTAGACCTGCTGGATGCTCTCGGAGTGCCGTTGCAGCAGGTACGTCTGCCCGGCGGCGAGGAACGCCGAGACCGCCACCCCGGCCAGGATCAGCGTGGCCGGGGACCGGTCCCGCCCGCCGGCGGCGCCGAGACCGTACGTCATGGCGACCGCGCCGAGCGACCCGACGAACGCGGCGAGCGGGATGGTGACCGGCATCCCGGTGATCGCGCCGCCCGCCCCGGCACCGAGCGCGATGACCGCGGTGACCGCGAGGCCGGCGCCGGCCGCCACCCCGAGCAGGTACGGGTCCGCCAGCGGATTGCGGAAGACGCCCTGATAGCAGCCGCCGGCCAGGGCGAGCAGCCCGCCGACGAGCAGGCCGAGCACGACCCGGGGCAGGCGCAGCTCGGTGACGATGGCGATCTCTCGCTCGGTGAGCCCGCTGCTCAGGTGCACCCCGGGCAGCAGGTTGAGCAGTTCGGCCGCGACGCTGCCGGGGGGCAGGCTGACCGGGCCGAGTGACACCCCGGCGACGAGCGCGACCAGCACGGCGGCGATGCCGGCGAGCAGCCAGCGGGTCCGCAGTCCCGCCGGCCGGACCGTCGCACCCGGTCCCGGCGGGGGGCCGGGGCCCCCCCCCCCCCGCCCGCGGGGGGGGCGTTCCCCCACCGCCCCCCCCCACCCCCCCCCCCTGTGGGGGCCTGTTTGTGGGCCGGGGTCCCCCCTACCCCACGCCCTGCCGCATCCGGAGGCCAGCTGCGCTGCCCCGTGAGCCGGAACCGCGACCTGCCGCATTCCGGAGGCGTCAGGGGGCGGTGCCCGGTGAGCCGGAAACCGCGACCTGCCGCCTGCCGGAGGCGTCAGATCGCGGCGAGCGCTACGGGCGGCGGGTCAGGCGCCACCACAGCGACGGCTCGGCGGTGGCGGTGTCGGCGCGGAGCGGGACCCGCCGGCCCGCCGCCTCGACCGAGCCGACCTCCTGACCGGCGCTGACCCGGGCGCCGGGGGCGTCGGTCACGACCCGGACCGGCACCGCCAGGCCCGGCCAGCCGACGACCTTCAGCGCCTCGGCCGGGCTCACCGCGGCGGTGGCGCGCCACGCGGTCCGCACCTCACCGGCCCGGGCGGCGGCGAGCAACGTGTACTCCTTGACGGTGCGGCGCACCGCCACGAGCAGCCGGCGGACCACCGTGTTGACCGCGGCGAGCTGCTCGGGAGTGTTGGCGCCGGGCTGGTTGAACACCGCGCCGACCACGATCAACGTACGCGTGCCCACCTTCAGCCGGGCGGCGAAGACGAGGTTGCCGCCCGCCTCGTCCGTGGAGCCGGTCTTGATGCCGAACACGCCCTCGACACCGAGCAGGTCGTTGTAGTTCTTGATCCGTCCGGCGACGGGGATGGTGGCTTCGCGCAGCTCGACAATGGCGGCGAAGACCGGCATCTTGAGCGCGGCCCGGGCGAGGATGACCTGGTCGGCCGCCGTGCTGACGGTGCTCGGCAGGAAGCCGCTCGGGTCGGTGTAGCGGGTGTCCTTGAGGCCCAACTCGTCGGCGGCGGCGTTCATCTTGTCGACGAAGGCCGCCTCGCTGCCGGCATCCCAGACCGCGAGCTGGTGCGCGATGTTGTTCGCCGAGGGCAGCATGAGGGCTTCCAGCGCGTCCCGCTCGGTGAGCCGTTCCCCGGCGACGACCGGCACCAACGACTGCCCGCTGGGAATCCGGGCGTGGTAGTCGGCCACGTCCGCGGCCGTCACGGTCAGGGTCGGGCCCTCGTCCTCCCCGCTCAGCGGGTGCTCCTTGAGGATCACGTACGCGGTCATCACCTTGGCCACGCTGCCGATCGGCTCGGCCCCGCCGCCGCCCGACCCGCCGAGCCGGCCCAGTCCCTCGATCATCAGCTCCGCCGAACCGCGCCGCGGCCAGGGCAGGGCCGGCAGCTCACCGGGGACGCGCAGGGTGGCGGCGATCGACGTGGTGACGGTCGCGGCGGGAAGCTCCCGGGTGAGCTGCACCGCGCCACCCGAGCCGAGCAGAGCGACCAGAACGAGGAGCACGACGAGCGGGAGCATCCGGCGGCGTTTCTTCGCCGGGCCGGCAGCCTGGCCCCGGTCGGCGGCGGGGAGGTAGGGCCCGGCGGCTCGGTCGTCGGCGGGATGGCCGGTCCCCGGCGCGCCCGCCTGACCAGCGGCGGGGTGACGCCCGACGGCACCCGCGACCGGCGTCGCGCGACCAGCCGCGGGAGGGTGGCCGCCCCACGGACCGGGTGGCGGCGGTACGGCCGGGCGGCCGTACACGTGGCCGCCGGCCCTCGCCGGGTCATCCGGGCCCGGGTTCGGTGGGCCGTCCGGCCGGCGGCCGTAGACGGCGCCGGACGGTTGTGGTGCGGCGGGAGATTCCCGCCGATCGATGCCGCCGGCCATCGGCCGGTCGCGGCCCTCGCCGTCGGCCGGCCACCTCGCCTGCGACATGCGTGCGCCCCTCTCCCCGACCCCCATGGAAACGCCAGGGAAGAACCTAACAACCGAGCGCTCCGCGGCTGACCCCGGCCGCAATTTCCGCCGAACGCCGACCGCTTCCGGGCCGCTGGTGCGGCATATGCCCGCCTTCCTGCCGCAAGGGGCCAGGGCGATGGCGGAGACCACGGTGTGGGTGCGCCGGCCGTCTGGACAGGCCCGGAGTGCCGGCGGGAGGCCGTCGGGGGACCGCCGTGCGGCTCGCCGCTGCCTGCGAGGAACCAGCGCCCGGCGCCTGGCCGGCGGGGCGATGCGGTGGCAGCGGCCGTGGGGCGGTGTCAGACTCGGCAACGGGGACCGCCGCAGCGAGGGACGTGAACGCATGGGGTACGAGGTCAGGCCGGACCAGGAGACGATCACGCTGCTCGGCGCCCGGGTCACCGTCGTGGACGCCGCCGCGCTGCTCACCGCCGCCGAAGCCGGTCCGGTCGAGCTGCTGGCCGGCACCGACTTCCCGGCCCCGGTCCGCGAGGTGCGCAGCACCGTCCGCGCCGCCGACGGGGTGCACCGCTTCGAGGCGTACCTGCGGGTGGACGGGCCGGGCTCGACGGTCGGGCTGCTCGCCCTCGGCCTGGCCGGGCCGGTCGGGCTGCTGCTGGCCCAACGACTCGCCGCGCGTACCGGGGACGGGCTGGCCGCCGGGGTCGGCCGGATGGCGGCCGAGGCCGGCCGGCGGCTGGGGCTGCGACCCGCGGACACCGCGCTCGCCGACCCGCCCCGCGACCGCGCCGGCCAGGACGTGCTGCGCACCGCCGAGGAGCTGGGGCTGCGCCCGAAGGTCAGCCAGGACGGCGGCGCGCTGACCGTCCGCACCGCCATACCCAGTGCCGAGGTCACCCCGGCGCACCTGCACGCCGTGCTGGGGCTGGTGCTCCAGACCGTCCGCGAGCTGGCCGGCGACACCCCGGAGCCGAGCGTGCTGCGCGGGCGGACGTACACGGTGGGCCGGTCCGTGGCCACCGCGGCGCCGGCCCGCAGCACGGCGGTGACCCTCGACCAGGTCGGCGGCCTGGCCGACGTGGTCGCCCGGTTCCGCGAGGTCGCGGTGTCGTTCCGGCACCCGCAGGTGATGGCCCGCTGGGGCGCGCGGCGGCCGCAGGGCATCCTGCTGTACGGCCCGCCGGGCACCGGCAAGACCATGCTGGCCCGGGCACTGGCCAACGAGATCGGCGCGGACTTCGTGGAGATCCGCACCCCGGAGATCCTGGACAAGTACCTCGGCGGCTCGGAACGCAACATCAAGCGGATCTTTCGGGAGGCTCGCGGCTACCGGCGGCCCACCGTGATGCTCTTCGACGAGTTCGACAGCATCATCAGCTACGCCGGAGCGGGCGGGGACGCCGCCAGCCAGGCGGTCAACGCGGTCGCCGGCATCTTCAAGCAGGAGATGAACACCCTGTTCGAGGAGAACCCGGACGTGATCGTGGTGGCCACCACCAACTTCCCGCAGCGGGTGGACGCCTCGCTGATCCGCTCCGGCCGCTTCGACCTCAAGATCGCCATCCCGGCCCCGGACGAGACCGGCCGCGCCGAGATCATCACCAAGATGATCCGCGAGCTGATCGACCGGCACGAGCAGCCCGGCTTCCGGATGTTCGCCGCCGACGTCGACCCGGTGGCGCTGGCCGCCGACACCCCCGGGCTCACCGGCGCCGACCTGCGCGAGGTGCTGCGCCGGGTGCAACTCGCCAAGGCGATGCGGGAGGCCACGGTGGGTGCGCCGGCCGCCCCGATCAGCCAGGATGACCTTCGGGAGGCCGTCGCGGGGCTGCGCCGCGGCTGACGACGGCCCACGGAAGGAGCACCGTGTCGTCGTCCACCCTGCTGTCCCGCCGCGACCTGGCGTTCCTGCTGCACGACTGGCTGGACGTCACCCGGCTGACCGAGCGGCCCCGCTACGCCGAGCACTCCCGGGACACCTTCGATGCAGTGCTGGACCTCTCCGCCCAGGTCGCCGCCGAGCACTTCGCCACCCACAACAAGGCCGCCGACGCCACCGAACCCACCTTCGACGGCCGCCGGGTGCACACCATCCCGCAGGTCAAGGCCGCCCTTGACGGGTTCGCCCAGACCGGGCTGCTGGCCGCCACCATGGACGAGTCGGTCGGCGGGATGCAGCTGCCGCACGCGGTGGCCGCCGCCTGCTTCGCCTGGTTCCAGGCCGCCAACATCGCCACCGCCGCGTACCCGTTCCTCACCCTCGGCAACGCCAACCTGCTGCTCACCCACGGCAGCGCCGAGCAGATCGACACCTGGGTCAAGCCGATGGTCGAGGGCCGCTTCTTCGGCACCATGTGCCTCTCCGAGCCGCAGGCCGGCAGCTCCCTCGCCGACATCACCACCCGCGCCGAACCCCAGGACGACGGCACCTACCGGCTCACCGGCACCAAGATGTGGATCTCCGGCGGGGAGCACGAGCTGGCCGAGAACATCGTCCACCTGGTTCTCGCCCGGATCCCCGGTGGCCCGGCCGGGGTGAAGGGCATCTCGCTGTTCATCGTGCCGAAGGTGCTCCTCGACGACGACGGGAAGCTCGGCGCGCGCAACGACGTGGTCCTGGTCGGCCTCAACCACAAGATGGGCTACCGGGGCACCACCAACACCCTGCTCAACTTCGGCGAGGGCGTCCACCGCCCGTACGGGCGGGCCGGGGCGGTCGGCTACCTGGTGGGGGAGCCGCACCAGGGGCTCGCGCAGATGTTCCACATGATGAACGAGGCCCGCATCGGCGTCGGGGCCGGCGCCACCGCCCTCGGCTACACCGGCTACCTCAAGTCCCTCGCGTACGCCCGGCAGCGCCCGCAGGGCCGGCCGGTCGCCGACAAGGACCCCACCGCGCCCCAGGTGCCGATCATCGCGCACCCCGACGTACGCCGGATGCTGCTCGCGCAGAAGAGCTACGTCGAGGGCGCGCTCGCCCTGATCCTCTACTGCGGACGGCTGCTAGACGAGGAGAAGACCGCCCCCGCCGAGGCCGACCGGAACCGGGCGCACCTGCTGCTGGACCTGCTCACCCCGATCGCCAAGAGCTGGCCGTCGCAGTGGTGCCTGGCCGCCAACGACCTGGCCATCCAGGTGCACGGCGGGTACGGCTACACCCGCGACTACGACGTCGAGCAGCACTGGCGGGACAACCGGCTCAACCCGATCCACGAGGGGACCCACGGCATCCAGGCCCTCGATCTGCTGGGCCGGAAGGTCACCATGCGGGGTGGGGCGGGGCTGGAACTGCTGCTGGAGACGATCCGGGCGACAGTGAGCCGAGCGTGGAAGGCGGACGGGTTCGCCGCCGAGCTGGCCGGCCCGCTCGGGGCCGCGGTCGACCGGATCGCGGTGGTGACGCGGCGGTTGTGGGAGACGGGGGACGCGGAGCTTGCCCTGGCGAACGCCTCGGTCTACCTGGAGGCGGTCGGGCATGTGGTGATCGCGTGGATGTGGTTGGAGCAGGTGCTTGCCGGGGAGGCGCTGGGGTCGCCGGAGGGGGCCGAGGGGGAGTTCCTGGCGGGGAAGCGGCAGGCGGCGCGGTACTTCTTCCGGTACGAGCTGCCGAAGACGGGGGCGCAGTTCGACCTGCTGGAGAGCCTGGACCGGACCACGCTGGACACCCGGGAGAGCTGGTACTGACTGGTCAGCACGGTGCCGCCTGCCGTTATCGGCCGCGAGGCCCTGCGCTGACCCGGTCCCAGTGGCGCCCGCAGGAGCGCGCGCACAACCGACAGATGCGCCACAAGTGAACGTTTTACGCGTTCGGGTCCCAGTCTGCGAGCTGCTCCATCGGCTCGGTGTCGCCGGTGGTCTCCAGGCCGTCGAGCGGGCGGCGCTCGTAGAAGTAGAGGACCAGTTCGCTCGCTGCGCCTCGCATCGCCATGTCGCCCGGCTCCGCGTCGGCGGCGAGGTCGTCGCAGCGGACGCCGTCGGCGTTGAGGGTCAGGCGCCAGGAGCGGCCCTCGGTCGTGTGCAGGTCGATGGTCGCCGGCTTGAACGGCCAGGGGACGGTCGTCGCCGCGACGGTCGTCAGGAACTCGTCGACGCCCTCGACCGCGACGTCCGTCGGCAGGGGCTGTGCGGCCCCCTGGGTGAGCTGGGCGTCGTAGGTGTGGACGGCGATCTCCTGGATCTGGTGCCGGGCCACGGCTCCGCTGGTCTCCGGGGCCTGCGAGCGGCCCCACCAGGTCCAGCAGCCGCGGTCCGGGCCGGCCTCGCGCATCGCGTCGAGCATGAGCTCGATCGACTCGGCGAGCCAGGCGTCCAGGGCTTCGCGGTCGCGGGGCGCGGTCGGGGCGCCCTTCGGGTCCGTCCTCGCCGGGGGCTCGGCGCCCGGGCCCGCCGCGATGATGGCGGCCTGGCGGCGGCGGCCGTCGCCGAGGTGCTGCGCCAGTTCGCGCAGCGTCCAGTCGGGGCAGGTCGGGACCTGGACGTCAAGGTCGGGGGCGGACGCGATCGCGGCGCGGAACGCGGCCGAGCGGTCTTCGATCAGCCGCAGGACCTCGGGGAACTCCAAAATATCTTGCACCTCGGTTGTGTATCACTGCGCTCTGGCCGCCGGGTAGCGAATTTGTCGGACGAACGCGTCGACAGCCCGGCGGAGCGCCGGGTCGTCGCCTCCGCCATCGGCAGGTTCTTGGCGAAGGTACGGAGCAGGCCGATGGGTGGCTGCCCGGGCGGCATCATCGCGGCGAGCTGGGCCGCCACGTCTGCCGTGAAGGGCGGTTCCGGTGGAGTTGTCCGTGCCATGACGCCTCCCTCAACGCGCATTCCGAGTGACGCCAGCGCTTCGATGCTAGAAGCGCTGGCGGCCCTCTTCGGAATCGGCGGCGGAGAGGGTCGCGGCCCACTCTGCGGACCACCGGACGAGCGGGCGCAGCGCGCGGTGGACGCCGTGGCCCAGCTCGGTGAGGGCGTAGGTGGTGTCCGGATGCTGCTCGACGAGGGCGGCGTCGAGCAGCTCGGTCAGCCGTTGTCGCAGCACGCTGGAGGACATGTTGTCGCAGCGCTCCTGCAATGCACGGAACCCGACCGGCCCGTGTTGCAGTTCCCAGACGATCCGCAGGTTCCACCTACGGCCGAACAGGTCGAGGGCGGCCATCAGCGGCCGGCCGGTGCTCGACCCTCGGACCGCCCGTCCCGGCCTGGGTGCCGCCATCCGTCGTTCCGTCCCCTCTTGCGGCTTCGATATCCGACACACTAACGTGCGCCCCAACGATTCGATTTTCGAAGCGCTCTGGGAGGGGCTTGGTGAGGCGATCACTACCGGGTTGTGCGACCGGCTGGGCATCAAAGGTGGTGGCGGTATGGCGACGACCCGAGATCTCCGGGGATGTTGTGGTCGCTCGTCGCTGAACGGAGGTAGTCATGCACAAGCTGATGGTCCTGTATCCCGAGCCCGCTGATCCCGACCACTTCCGCGACTACTACGTAACCCACCACCTCCCGCTGGTCACGCGCATGCCGGGCCTGCTCGCATGGCGCTACAGCTTCGAGGTGGCAGCGACGCAGGGACAGACGCCCTACTTCGCGGTCTTCGAAGCCGAGTTCGCTGACGCTGCGGCAATGACCGCGGCGAGGGCGTCGCCGCAGGGCCAGCAGGTGACTGCCGATGTCGCCAATTACGCCACCGGTGGTGCGGTCGTCATCCACTATCCGGTGCAGAACGGCACCTGCTGAGCCTGGCCTTGAAGGCACCGCCGTATCCGGCGGGACTGTCCGGGCCGGACAACCTGACGTCACTCGGAGTTGACCAGCCAGGTCCGACCGTCGATGAGTTCCCGGACCGCATCCAGGTGGCCCGCGTGGCAGGCGGTCTCGGTGATCACGTGCAGGATGACATCGCGCACGCTGCCCAGCCGCCAGTCGCCGAACTGGTCCGGCGGCCACCAGGCCGGGGCGGCGTCCAGCGGGGCGGTGGCGATGACGGCGTTGGCGATTTCGACTTCCTGCCGGTACCGGTCCAGCACCTCGGCGGCCGGCACGTCCGCGTCGACCTGCCAGGCGTCCGCGGTCCGGCTCAGCGCGGCGATGGCCGCCGGTTCGCCGTTGACGACGCAGCGGAACCAGAACCGCTCGACGTCCTCGGTGAGGTGACGCACCAGGCCGAGGCAGCTCCACCCGGACGGGAGCACGGGCCGGCGGAGGGCGGCCTCGTCGAGACCCTCCAGGATGCCCAGCACGTGCCGGCGCTGGCCGTCCAGGTGAGCGATGAGCAGCTCGGTTTCCGTCGGCGCGGTTGATCGGCGCACAGCTTTTTCCTCATGTCGTTACGGCGTCGACGGGTCCCGCGACCGGTCGGCCCTCCGGGTTCGACGCCACACCCTTGACGATCGGTACCGCCGGTTCCGGACAGCCGCCGCGGAAAAGATGCGTGACGGATCAGGGTCGAGCCCGCTGACGGCACATGGCAGGCTCGGGCGCATGATCGATGAATTCGCGAAGGAGTACCTGCACCGCAACCTGCGCAACGTCCGCGAGGCGATGCTGTGGAAGCTCGACGGGTTGTCCGAGTACGACGTCCGCCGCCCGCTCACCGTGACCGGAACCAACCTGCTCGGCCTGGTCAAGCACCTGTCGATCTCGGAGGCCAGGTACTTCGGCCACGTCTTCGACCGGCCGTTCCCCGAGCCCCTGCCGGAGTGGGACGACGCCGACGAGGACGAGACCGACATGTGGGCGAGCGAGCAGGAGACGCGCGCGGAGATCATCGACCGCTACCGTCGTGTCTGGAAGCATTCGGACGCCACGATCAACGCATTGGCCATCGACTCGCCCGGCTACGTGCCCTGGTGGCCGAGCCCCCACGTGATGCTGTTCAACATCCTGGTCCACACACTCGCCGAGACCAGCCGGCACGCCGGCCACGCCGACATCCTGCGCGAACAGCTCGACGGCTCCGCCGGTGCCGTGGCCGAGTATGCGATGAGGCACGACGCGGCATTCTGGGAGACGCGGCGCGCGACGATCGAGCGGGCCGCCACCGCAGCCGCCGCCAAGCCCGACCCGGCCCCAACTAGGTGAATTCGACGCCGGCGAGGGCGACGCCACGGTACGCGGCGAGCCGTTCGGCTTCCTCGACCACAGCCTTGCGTCTGGTGTCGGACAGCTTCCGCCAGGGCTGGACGGCGAGCTTCAACGCCTTGCCGGACTTGCGGGGCCGCCAGGTGCCGACCAGGTCACCGTCGGCCAGGACGGCCCCGGGCCGGCCCAGCACCGGCCACAGTTCCTTGGCGTGGGCCGGCTCCGGCACCAGGGTCTCCCGGTCCTTGGCCTGGAGGAACAGGTCGAACGGGCCGAGCAGCCGGGTCGCCGGGGCGTCGGCCGACGCCAGCGCCGATTCGTCGGCGGCCAGCAGCGAGCGCGCTTCGCCGTCCACCGTCACCTCGACCACGTCCTCCGGCCAGTGTGCCTTGACCTCCTTGACCGGGGCGTCGAGGTAGCCGGCGACGTGTTTGGCGGTGGCCGGGCCGAGCAGCCGCAGGTACGCGCGGATGAGGTCGAACCGGTCGCCCGGGGCAGCCGCCTTCCTGAACCGGGGGATGCGGTGCAGGACCGGCGGCGACGTGTCGAGTCGCAACTCCAGCCCGGCGCGGACGGCGGCCAGCCGGAACGGCATCTCGTAGAGGTGGGTGGTGTTGCAGGGCCGGCAGAAGCGCAGGTACGGCTCGGGCATCACCTCGGCCAGGCGGCCGGAGACGTCTCCCTTGACGGTCGGCTTGGTGACGATGGCGCGCATCTGGGCGGCCACCTCGTCGAGGGCGGCCAGGTTGCCGATGCCGGCCGCCTTCAACGGCTTGGCGGCGTCGTAGATGCGCTTGCCCGCGTCGGCGTCGGAGAACGGCTCGACCGCGGCGGCCACCTCCGGCAGGTCGGCGCGGCGGTAGAGGTGGGGAGCGCCGCGCACGGTCCAGAGCAGGACCAGGTCCTCGCCGGAGAGCGCCGTCACGTCGAGCCCGCGTACGGCCAGCGCCCACCGGCCGCCGTCCGGGCCGGTGTCCTGCGCCCCGATGTCGAGCACGGCGGTGTCCGCGAGCGTCCCCTCGGCCCGGTCGAGCTGCTGGGCCCGTACGCGGAAGTTCATCACCTGACG
This sequence comes from Micromonospora sp. NPDC003776, assembly GCF_053605645.1. Lineage (NCBI taxonomy): Bacteria > Bacillati > Actinomycetota > Actinomycetes > Micromonosporales > Micromonosporaceae > Micromonospora > Micromonospora sp. NPDC003776. Next base: position 2,761 of record NZ_JBSGJR010000018.1, on the reverse strand, counting down.
CCGATCAACCACGCTCCCACCCTAGGCAGAATGGTTAGCGCTCCGCGAGCACCGGGCGGCTGACGACGCTGTCCGTGCGGCCGCTCAGCTCCCGGTCCAGGGTCTCCTGCGCGTCGCGCATCGCCTCGGCGTACCGCGGCTCGGCGAGCCGCCGCATCCCTACCTCGGGTGCGACGTCCTCGACCACGCTGCTGACCCACCAGATGTTGCCGAACGGGTCACGTACCCGGCCGCCCCGCTGACCGAAGGCGTGGGTGGCCGGTGCGGTGACCACGCGGCCCCCCGCGGTGACCGCGCGCTCGAACGTCGCGTCGGCATCGGCGACGAAGACCCGCAGCAGCGACGGCATGGCCGGCCAGTCCGGTTGCTGGTCGAAAGCGAGCAGGATGGTGTCGCCGACGCGGATCTCGGCGTGGCCGATCGTCCCGTCCTCCAGCGGCACCCGCCCCAGCTCGACCCCCTCGAACACCGCGGTGATGAAATCCAGCAACTGCCCGGTGTCCGGCGTGACGATCCACGGCGCGACGGTCGTGTACCCGGCGGGTGCGGTGCTGCTCATGGCGAATCTCCTCGTGTTGTGGCGAACTGTGGTCACGGTAGATCTCGTATAGGTCAGTTCCCGTCCTAGTCGGGCGACAGAATGGCGGTCATGTCCGACGCGCGTGCCCGACTGCTGTCCCTGCTGTCGCTGTTGCAGACCCCTCGGCTGTGGTCGGGAAGCGAGCTGGCGCAGCGGCTCGGCGTGTCCGGCCGAACCGTGCGGCGCGACATCGATCGGCTGCGCGAACTGGGCTATCCCGTGCACGCCGAGCAGGGCAGGCTGGGCGGATACCGGTTGACGGCCGGCGCGGCGATGCCGCCGCTGCTGCTGGAGGACGACGAGGCGATCGCCGTGGCCATCGGGCTGCGTACGGCGGCTTCGCAGCCGGTGGCCGGGGTGGACGAGGCGGCGGTGCGGGCGATGGGCAAGTTGCTTCAGGTCCTGCCGGCCCGCCTGCGCCGCAGGGTCGACACGCTGGCCTCCTCCACTGTGACCCACCCGTACTCGGTTGCCGTGGAGCCGGTGGATCCGGACGCACTGGTCGTGGCCGCCGCGGCGATCGCCAACCAGGAGCGGCTGCGGTTCCGGTACCGCGACGAGGGCCGGCACGTCGAGCCGCGCGCACTGGTGACGGCCGGGCGGCGCTGGTACCTGCTCGCTTTCGACCTTGATCGGGACGACTGGCGGACATTTCGTCTGGATCGGGTCACCAAGGCCGCCGCGACCGGTGCCCGAGCGGTCACGAGGGACGTACCCGGCGGCGACGTCGCCGCCTTCGTCGCCGACCGGACCAGGCAGATGGCCCCGACGTACCCGGCCGACGTCGTCATCCACGCGACGGCCGCCCAGGTGGTGGATCGGCTCGGCGGGCCGCCGCCGGGCACCCTGGCCGACCGGCCGCACGGGACCTGCCGGTGGCTCGCACCGCCGGACACCCTCGAATGGCATGCGCTGCGGCTGGCGTCGATCGGGCTGCCGTTCGACGTCAGCGGACCGGCTGAGCTCGCCGCGTACCTCGGTTCGACAGCCGCGCTGTTCCAGGCCGCCGTCGCGGGACCGGGCCGATCCGGGACGCCGTCACCGTGAGCCCGGCCCCTCGGCGAGCAGCCGGTCGCGGACCTCCCGGCGGAGGATCTTGCCGATCTGGGAGCGGGGCAGGTCCTCGACCACGACGATCCGGCGGGGCACCTTGTAGCCGGCGAGGTGCTGGCGGCAGGCCGACCGGACCGACTCCGGGTCGGCGCCGACGGCCGGGTCGAGGACCACGGCGGCGACCACGTCCTCGCCGCCGGAGGCGGCGGGCAGGCCCACGGCGGCGGCCTCCCGGACACCGGGGATGCGGGCGAGCGCCTCCTCCACCTCGGACGGGTAGACGTTGAACCCGCCGGTGATGATCAGCTCCTTGATCCGGTCGACCACGGTCACGAAGCCGTCGCCGTCCATGGTGACGATGTCGCCGGTACGCAGCCAGCCGCCGGGCAGCAGCACCTTCGAAGTCTCCGCCGGGCGGTTCCAGTAGCCGGTGAACACCTGCGGGCCGCGGACCAGCAGCTCACCGGCCTCGCCCAGGGCGCGGTCGCGGGTCGGGTCCTCGGGGTCGACGATGCGGACCTCGGTGGACGGGAACGGCACGCCGACGGTGCCCGGGCGGCGGGTCGGGGCGACCGGGTTGCCGAGGGTGATGGGAGAGGTCTCGGTCATCCCGTACCCCTCGACGAGCAGGCCGCCGGTCACCGACTCCCAGAGGTCGACGGTGTCCGGCGGCAGCGCCATCGCGCCGGAGATGGCGTACCGGATGGAGGTGAGGTCCACGCCGCGTTCCCGGGCGGCGGTGGCGAGCCGCTGGTAGATGGGCGGGACGGCGGGCAGGAAGGTCGGCGGGCGGCGGCGGGCCGCGTCGAGCACCTGGTCGAGGTCGAAGCGGGGGAAGAGCACCAGGGTGGCCCCGATGCTCACCGCGAAGGTCAGGCAGAGCGTCAGCCCGTACGCGTGGAACAGCGGCAGCACCGCGTACACGGTCTCCTCGCCGTCGCGCAGGCCGGGCACCCAGGCGCGGCCCTGCGCGGCGTTGGCCCGCAGGTTGCGGTGGGTGAGAACGGCGCCCTTCGGGACGCCGGTGGTGCCGCCGGTGTACTGCAGCAGCGCGACGTCCTCGACGCCGGGCGCGGGGTGGTCGGCGGGCAGCGGCGGCGCGGCGGCGACCAGCGCCGACCAGTCGCG
>NZ_JBSGJR010000017.1:0-35719 GCF_053605645.1 Micromonospora sp. NPDC003776 | reverse complement strand
GCCCCGTCCGACCAGGTCGCGCAGGCCGGGCCGGAGGCGGTGACGCAGGCGGCGGCCACCGAGCCGCCCCGGCCGGCGCCCGGCGTCTTCCCGCCCGCCGGCAAGGCGTTCATCGGGGTCATGACCGACAAGGGCCCGTACGACTTCACCGCGGTGGACTCGTTCACGGCGGCCGCCCGCCGCCCGCCACAGGTCATGCTCTTCAGCGTGGGCTGGGCCGACGCCCCGTTCGACCGGACGCTGTTCGACCGGATCAGCGACCGCGGCATGCTCCCGATGCTGGGCTGGGAGCCGTGGGACCAACGGGTCGACGAAGCGGCGCGCAAGCGGAAGCTGACCAACCGGGAGATCGACAAGCTCCGGTCCGACCAGCCCCACTACCGGCTGTCCCGCATCGCCCGCGGCGACTTCGACGACCACCTGCTCTCCTGGGCCGCCGGGATCAGGTCGCTGGGTTACCCGGTGGCCATCCGGTTCGCCCACGAGATGAACGGCGACTGGTACCCGTGGTGCGGAACGGCCAACGGCAACCGGCCGGGCGACTACGTGAAGGCCTGGCGGCACGTGCACGACGTGTTCCGCAACGCCGGGGTCACCAACGTCATCTGGGTATGGAGCGCCAACGTCAGGTGGAGCGACTCGACCCCCGCGCTCGCCCCGCTCTACCCCGGCGACGCCTACGTGGACTGGATCGGCATGACCGGCTACTACGGCAGCGGCGCCTTCTCCCAGTACTACTCCTTCGACGCGATCTTCAAGCGGACCGTCACCGAGATCCGCGCCTTCAGCCACAAGCCCCTGGTGGTGACCGAGACCGGCGCCTCCGAGGCCAGCGGGCGCAAGGCCGAATGGATCCGGCAGACCCTCCGGGCGCTGCCCGGCTACCCGGACATCATCGGGCTGATCTGGTTCGAGGTGGACAAGGAACGCGACTGGCGCATCGTCAGCTCGGCCGCCGCGGCGAAGGCCTTCGCCGAGGGGGTCGCCGATCCTCGGTACGACGTCACGTGGTCACCGGAGGCGGTCCCGCGTACGGCCGCCGGGCGGTAGCCTGCGGCAGCTTCATGATGGGAACTGACCGGGCCGCCAGAAGTGGCTCGCCCTGCTACAGATGTGGGGAAGGGTTGAGCCAGGCGAGGGGTTGTCCGCTGAGGGCGGCATCGGCGAGGCGCTGGGCGGATGCGGTCCTGAGGGCCGCTCGCGAGCTGTCGATCCAGCGCTGGACGTTGTCGACGCCTTGGTGGCGGTACTCCACGGCCTGGACGAGGCATTCGAGCTTGTCGGCGTCGCGGGCCACGACGGCTTCGAGAGTCTCACCGGCTTCGTATTCGGCGACGGCGGTGGTGATGGCGTCGGCGACGGCAGGTGGGCAGTCGGCGACCTGGTCGGCGGTGACAGCGATGTTGGGCGCGGCGGTCAGGTAGCGCTTGGCGATGTGCGGGATGTCGGTGATCCGGGTTTCCTGCGTGTCGTGGAGGACGCACAGCATCGACACCCGGGCGGGGTCGGCGCCTTCCATGGCGGCGAGCATCATCCCGATGAGCGCCGTGCGGAACGAGTGCTCGGCGATGGACTCGGGGTGCTTGACCCCGGCGAACCACCAGCCGGTGCGGGCGGCGCGTTTGAGCACGCCGGCTTCGAAGATGAAGCTCATGGCTCCGGCGGCGTCGTGGTCGTCGCTCATCTGCCCGTCCCTGTGCCGGTGAGTCCGTCTGCGCGAAGGCTGTAGAGGATAGACGTTAGTTCCTGACGCGACTGGGCGGAGATTCGGTCACTGTCCAGGAGTCTGGTGCTGCGGTCGACAAGCGGCCGCCCGGTGGCGGGGTCGTCGAGGGCGAGGCCGCGCCGCGCGGCGAGCAGAGCCCAGAGGTTGTGGATGTTGAGGTCTACGAAGGGGTGCTCTACGTCGAGGCGTTGAACCAGGTGCCGGAAGAGGATTGTGCCCCTCCAGTCGGTGAGGCCGGCCGGCATGAAGGAGTCGTCGCGCTGGCGGTACGGGATCTCGCCGACCCAGTAGGCGGAGTAGTTGAGGGCTGCTCGTTCGCAGGCGTCGTCGGGATGGGCGCGAGCGATGAAGTCCCTCAGCGGTTCCGGGTCTCCCTGGTTCGCCAGCGAGGTCACGACGGAGCGGGCGTCGGGCCACAGCGGCGACCACGTGTGGAAGCTGGCGGCCCTGCGGGCTGTGCGGCCATTGCTCTGAGCGAGCCAGGCTGCGGATGCGCCGGTGGGGTCCATGCCGGCGAGGAAACAGGCTTGTCGATGCAGCAAAACATTCGGCTGACGCTCGGCGGCCGAACGCTCAGCGAGGACGTGCAGGTGGACGAAGAAGAGACGTCGCTGATCGGCCGGTAGGAGCGGTGCAGCCGCCACCGCGCCCCGTCGCTGGTGGAGGGTGGGAAGGCTCCTGACGAAGGTGGGGGCCTGTCCGAGGACGCCCCAGAGGATCAGGTCGGCAAGCCGGTGCGTGAGCACCGACCAGCCGAGTGGTTGTTCAGTGACATCGCTCCGTTCCACCCGCTCGTCAAGGATCGCGGTGAGAATGAGGTCGGCCTCGGCGGCGTCGTCCATAGCGGCGAGCAGCTTCGTGTTCGCGCCGAGTTGTCCGAGCCGCTGGCGGGCCGCAATCGCCTGGCCGAACGGGACGGCCGTAAAGGGCCGCCGTCCCGACTCCCAGCTCTGCACGGTCACGCGGTCGACGTCCAGATGAGAAGCGAGCTGCTCCTGAGTGACCGGGATGGATTCCCGAATCAGCTTCAGGAGATAGCCACTCACCGCTCCCCGTTGGGGCGCTGATCGTCCGCGACCTGCCATCCGCCATCCCTATGTTGACCGGTGGTCGGCGTTCCCCGTCGGAACAGCCCTTATGGCGGGGCACCTGACCGGCTCATTCGTACCGCTGGTGAGTCCACCGGCCGTCGCCGTGATCGTAGCGTCGCAGTTACCGAACGTTCCAGGTCCGGTCCCGTGGCTCGGGGTCGGTCATGTCGTGCTGTTCGACGGACGGAGACGGCGATGCGGGAGAGGACACCACCGTGGCGACGGGTCTCATACGAGCAGTACGTGAGCGCCGCCGCGATGACGCTGGCGCGACGGCACCGCCCGATGTGGTTCCGGCGGAACTGGACGTGGGTCTGCCGGTGCGGTGCGGACCTGCCGTGCCGCAGCCGGCACCGCATTCCGATCAATCGCGGCCACTGGCCCAGAGAGGAGGAGCAGTGACCAACGACGACGAGCGGCGGATCCTTACGGTTCATGTCCGCGGCCTTGACGACATGTGCACCGGCTGTCGGGTGTGGTGGGGACGACTGGCTCCGTACCCGTGCTGGCAGGTGGAGTGGGCGACCAGCCGGCAGGCGCGGGCGATCACCGCGCGCTTCCTGGGGGTTCGAGCGTGACCACCCACGGACCTGTCCTGCCGATCTGGAGCTGCGGCGGTTGCGGGGCGCCGTGGCCGTGCCCGACCCGGCGACGGGAACTACGGGCGGAGTTCGCGGACGCGCCGGTATCGCTGGCGCTCTACCTGGGGGCGCAGCTCGTCCGGGCGACCGCGGACCTGACCTGGGCGCCCGCCGGGACGCTGCATCGGCGGTTCCTGGGTTGGCTGCGGTGAGCATCCTGCGGGCCGGGGACGAGAAGTTCCACTACTGCGACGGGTCGCACCGGTGGATCCCGCCGGATCCGGACTATGACCAGGAGGTGTGGGACGAGCAGGTCCGCCAGCACAAGCTGGGTCACCTGCGCAACGAGCGCCCGAAGGTACGCCTCCGACGCCTCGGGTGAGATCAGCTCGCCCCGGGCCGGACGATGGCGCCGGGCATCGGGTAGGTCTCGATGGTGCCCACGCCGGCCTTGGTGACCGGGTCGCCGGCGGCGATGCGGGCGATCTCGTTCTCGTCCTCGGCTTCGGCGATGGCGATGCCCCAGACGCCGGCCGGGTCCAGGACCGGTCCGAACGCGACGGCGGTGCCGGCGGACAGCAGGCCCGACCAGTAGTCGACGTGGTCGGCCATGACGGCCTGCTCGTGTTCGGTCTGGTCGGCGAAGAACGTCGGGCGCGGGGGGACGAGTTTGTAGGCGAAGTGCATCTTTGCGCTCATGTCGAGTCTCCCGTTCGTCGCGGTGCTCAGGCGCCGGCGAGTGCGGTGCCGGTTTCCAGGAGTGTCTTCAGGCCGCTGAGCACGTACATCCAGCCGGGGCCGGAGACGCTCTTGGCGGTGCCGGGCGCGCCTTCGAGTCGATCGTGGGTCACCGTGACCAGGCACAGGTCGCCGTCCCGCGGCTCGATGTCCCAGGTGACGCGGCTCGGCTCCTCGGCGGCGAGGTCGGGGTCGTAGAGGGAGCGCCACTCGTGGACGAGCCGGCGCGGCGGATCCCATTCCAGGACCGCGCCGTCTCCCCAGTTGGCGCCGTCGGGACCGAACGAGACGTGTCGGTCGGGGGTGTTGGTGATCCGTGCGCCGTGGAAGTAGTGCATGGTCAGGTCGGGCTCGGTGATCGCCTGCCACACCCGCTCGGGGCTGGCCTTGATGAACAGCTGGTAGATCTGGGCGGTCAGGTCAGGATTCGTCGTCACGCGGGTCCTCCAGTGCCTTCTTGAGCCCGGCCAGCATCGAGGCGGGGCCTGCGGTGTACTTGTCGATCCAGCGGTCGTGGATGAGCCGGATCGGGACCGGGTTGAGGAAGTGCAACTTCTCCCGTCCCGAACGGCGGGTGACGACAAGCCCGGCGTCCTCGAGTACGCGCAGGTGCTTCATGACGCCGAACCGGCTGATCTCCACCTCCGATTCGAGCTCGGTGAGGGTGCGGCCGCCGCGTTCGAACAGCAGGTCCAGCAGGAAGCGGCGGGTGGGATCGGCGAGTGCCTTGAATACGAGATCGTCATCCACTGCGAAGCAGAATATGTGACCAGAAGGTCACATGTCAATGAATGGCGCCGGTGTGCAGCCGCCGCACCACGTCGATCAGCTCGGGAAACGCCTGGATGAAGGCGCTCACGTGGCGGGGGTCGAAGTCCTCGGGCCGGCGTACGCCGCTCTGCAGGCAGGCGATGAAGTGCAGACCGGCGCCGCCGGCGGCCAGCGCGTCGCCCGGGGAGTCGCCGACGTAGACGCACTGCCGGGGGGCCAGGCCGGTGGCGGCCAGCAGCTCGTCGAACGCCCGGGGGTCGGGCTTGCCGTACCGGGTGTTGCCGGCGTGGTAGACCATCTCGACCCGCTGCGCCAGGACGTGATCCGGCGCCAGCAGGTGTGCCACCTCGGCCTCGGTCCGTGAGGTCAGGAGCATCACCCGCCGGCCGGCGAGGACCAGCTCATCCAACGCCCGGAGGTTCTCCGGCGCGACCACGTCGAGGCGGCCGTCCCGGACGTAGCGGCGCAGGACCTCGCGGTACGCGGCGTCGAACCGGCCTACGTCCAGCCCGGGGGAGCGCTTCGGCATCGCGTCGAGCAGCGGCTCGCCCCAGGTCGCCAGGTGCACCGCCCGGGACATCGAGGGGCGGCCCAGCGTCTTCAGGACCTCGTTCTCCAGCTCGAAGCAGACCGCCTCGGTCAGGCAGAGGGTGTCGTCGACGTCGACGATCACGGCTTCGATCACGGACCCGAGCGTAGCCCGGGTCCTGAGCGGCACGGGGTGGCCCGGCGCGGGCGGTCCCCGCCGGGCCACGGCCAGTCAGCCGGCGGTGCAGGTGGCGGTGCCGGACGGGCCGGTGCCGACGCCCTGGAAGCCGAATTCCGTGTACGCGCCGGGCGCGATCTGCGGGTTGTAGTCCACGTTGCGGAAGGTCACCGTGCCGCTGGTGGCGCTGGGCTGGGCGCTCCAGGTGTTGGTGATCGAGGCACCGGCTGGGAGGGTGAGCGTGACGCTCCAGCCGTTGGCGCCGGCGGCGCCGGCGGTGACCCGGACGTTGGTGACGAAGCCGCCCTGCCACTGGTTCAGCGTCAGCGTCGCGGTGCAGCCGTTGCCCGAGGGCGGCGGCGTGGTCGGCGGCGCCGTGGTCGGGGGCGCAGTCGTCGGGGGAGCGGTGGTCGGGGGAGCGGTGGTGGGCGGCGGCGTGCTGCCGCCGGCGTTCAGCGCGTCCAACACCGCCGTGTACGCGGGCTTCTTGTTGCCGTTGCCGTCGAAGAGCAGCGGCGTGCCGCTGGATCGCCACGAGTCGCTGTCCCGGATGCCCCAGACGGTGATGCCGGTGCAACGGGAGACGGCCAGGCAGTCCTTGACGACGTTGCCGTAGGTGGTGGCCTGGGTGGTGCCGGAGCCCTCGATGTCGAGCTCGGTGATCTGCACGTCGACGCCGAGGGCGGCGAAGTTCTGCAGGGTGGTGCGGTAGTTGCTCGGGTACGGCGAGCCGCTGTTGAAGTGCGACTGGAGGCCGACACAGTCGATCGGCACGCCGCGGGCCTTGAAGTCCTTGACCATGTTGTACACGGCCTGCGTCTTCGCCCAGGTCCAGTTGTCGGTGTTGTAGTCGTTGTAGCAGAGCTTGGCGCCCGGGTCGGCGGCCCGCGCGGTGCGGAAGGCCACCTCGATCCAGTCGTCGCCGGTGCGCTGCAGGTTGGAGTCGCGGCGGACGCCACCGCTGTCCGCGAACGCCTCGTTCACCACGTCCCAGGCGTAGATCTTGCCCTTGTAGTAGGAGGCGACCTGGGTGATGTGGTTGACCATCGCCTGCCGCAGGGCCGAGCCGGAGAGGTTCTGCACCCAGCCGGGCTGCTGCGAGTGCCAGGCCAGCGCGTGCCCGCGCACCCGCATCCCGTTGGCCTGGGCGTGACTGACGATCCGGTCCGCACTGCTGAAGGTGAACTGGCCCTGAGACGGCTCGGTGGCGTCCCACTTCATCTCGTTCTCGGGCGTGACCATGTTGAACTCGCGGTTCAGGATGCCGACGTACTGGCTGTCGGACAGCTTGTACGCGGCCACCGCGGTGCCGAAGTAGCGGCCCTGCTCCGCCGCCGAGGCCCCGAGCGTGGTCCCCGCGCTGGCGCTGGTGGCGACGACCACCGTCGTCGCGATCATCGCGACGCCGGCCACCGCCGACAGCAGCGCCGTACGCGGTCGCGGCCGGGCGGTCGGGCTCCCGCTGCCGCGGGCGAGCACCTTGTCCATCAGAAGCCTTTCCATGGTGTGGTGGGGAGAGGAGCCGCTCCGCCGACTGCCCGCCACGGTGGGCGTCGCCGCGCGGTCGCCCGGAGGCCGCGCGGATCGGACTGCTGTCCACCGTGAGTCGATCGGAGCGCCGCTCCGTACGGGAGCGGCTCCATTCGCGGATGTCATTGTCCGTACGGGTGGGTGAGGACGTCAACAACTTCCGGAAACGCCCGGAACAAGACCGGTGGGGGTGCAGCGACCCGGTCAGTCCTCCCGGTAGGTCGCCTCGTCGAAGTCGGCGTGGATGCCGTCGCCGCCGAGGTCCTGTACCCACAGGCCGAGGAACGCGCCGGTGAAGCCCCACGCCGCCGGCTCGCCGTCGATGACCAGCGCGGCGTGCTCGTCGGAGAGGATGGTCGCGTCCAGCTCCACCGGCAGCTCCCGCCAGCCGGCGCCGAGGTCGTACCCGAAGCGCACCACCGGCCCGTCGAACCGCGCGCGCAGGCCGACCCGGACGGCGCCGCCGACGTCGACGGTCAGGTCCGGGTGGGCGGTGCGGCGGCCCTGGTCGCAGCTGAGCAGCTCCAGCACCACCCGGCCGTCGTCGGCCCGGGTCAGGTAGAGGTAGTGCCAGTTGAGGGTGTTGTAATAGGCCGTCACTCCGGCCAGGTGCCGGTGATCGGCCGGGTCGAACTCGACCACGGTCTCCAGCGCGCACCGCTCGGCACCCACCCGCCGGCCCACCAGGCTGGGGGTCTGCCGGCCGACCGGCGACTGCCCACCGTGGATCCGCAGGTGGGACGGGCGGGCCTCGAGGTCGAGCCAGTCCGGGCTCGCCGGGCGCCGCAGCGTCGACCAGCAGGCCGCCAGGGTGGCCGCGTCGAAGTGGTCGGTCGCCGGCTCCGCTGGCCACGGGTGTGCGGGCAGGTCCGGTGCCGGGACGGTCTCCGCCGGGATGCCGCCCGGGATCCTCGGCCACTGCCCGGCGGGCCAGTCGACCTGCTGGATCGCGGTCTCCCGGCCGAGCACGCAGCGGCCGCGGGGCGAGTACGGGCGCGCCACCAGGTGGGCCAGGTACCAGTCGCCGTGCTGGGTCTGCACCAGGCAGCCATGGCCGGCCTTCTGCAACCGCAGGTCGGGGTGGTGCACGGAGGTGAGCAGCGGGCCGCCCGGGTCGGCCAGGTACGGGCCGAGCAGGTGCCGGGAGCGGGCGACGGTGACCTGGTGTTCCCAGCTGGTGCCGCCCTCGGCGGTGACCAGCCAGTACCAGCCGTCGCGCTGGTACAGGTGCGGTCCCTCGGTCAGGCCGGCCGCGGTGCCGTGGAAGATGATCCGCGGCTCGCCCACCAGCCGTCGCCGCTCTCGGTCGTACCGCTGGATCTCGATGCCGCCGAAGCGGTCGCGCCCGGGGCGCCAGTCCGCGCTCATGCTCAGCAGCCAGGTGCTGCCGTCGGCGTCGTGGAAGAGCGCGGCGTCGAAACCGTGCGCGTGCAACTTCACCGGGTCCGACCACGGCCCGGTGATGTCCGGCGCGGTGACCAGGAAGTTCTGCGGGTCCCAGTAGCCGCTGGCGAAGCTGGCGACGTCACTGTAGACGAGGTGGAACAGGCCGTCGTGGTACGTCAGGTCGGGTGCCCACACGCCGTTGGAGTCGCCGCAGCCGCGCAGGTCCAGCAGCCGACGGTCGGTGATGATGCCGCCCAGCGCGCGCCAGTGGACCAGGTCGCGGGAGTGGTGCACGCGGACTCCCGGGTACCACTCGAAGGTCGAGGTGGCCAGGTAGTAGTCGTGACCCACGCGCAGGATCGAGGGATCCGGATGGAACCCGGTGAGGACCGGGTTGCGGATCGACCGGGCGGTCGTGGCCACGTCTGCGATCTGGGTCGACATGTACGGCTCCTAGGGTCGGTCCTCCGCCGAATTTCCGGAAGCAGCTGCCCGGAAGTTTCAGGAATCCGGCCCACCGTAACGGCTTACGGCGCTTGGCGACAGGCCCTTGACCCTGGCCCGAGCGCGTCGTAACGTACCGGACATCACCTGGAAATATGTCGGCGTCTCGATGAAACTTCCGGGGCCGGCGCTCGCCGTCGAAGGCTTGAGCGATATCGAAAGGGCGGCCCGTGAGCTCGGACGATTCCCGGAAGGTCACCATCGCGGCGATCGCCCGCCTGGCCGGCGTCTCCGTGCCGACCGTCTCGCGGGTGGTCAACGGCCGCGCCGACGTCTCGCCGGAGACCCGGGCACGGGTCGAGGAGCTGCTGTCCCGGCACGGTTACCGCCGCCGGCCGCCCAGCATGCGGGCCAGCTCCGGCCTGGTGGACCTGGTCTTCAACGACCTGGACAGCCCGTGGGCGGTCGAGATCATCCGGGGCGTCGAGGACGTCGCGCACGCGGCCGGCGTGGGCACCGTGGTGTCCGCGATCCACTGGCGCAGCTCGTCGGCCAAGCAGTGGCTGCACAACATGCGCATCCGCTCCACCGAGGGGGTCATCTTCGTGACCTCCGCCCTGGAGCCGCCGCTGCAGGCCGAGTTGCGCCGCCTCAACATCCCGGTCGTCATCGTGGACCCCGCCGGGGTGCCGCCGCAGGAGGCGCCCACGATCGGCGCGACCAACTGGGCGGGCAGCCTGCGCGCCACCGAGTATCTGCTCGGTCTGGGTCACCGGCGGATCGGCTTCATCGCGGGACCGCCGCAGCTGATGTGCAGCCGCGCGCGCCTGGACGGCTATCGGGCGGCGCTGGAGACCGCCGGCCTCGGCGTCGATGACCGGCTGATCTGCCACGGCAACTTCTATCACGAGGCCGGGTTCGCCGCCGGCAACCACCTGCTGGCGGCGGCCGACCCGCCCACCGCCATCTTCGCCTCCAGCGATCAGATGGCCCTCGGTGTCTACGAAGCGGTCCGGCGGCGGGGCCTGCGGATGCCCGACGACATCAGCGTCGTCGGCTTCGACGACCTGCCCGAGGTGCGGTGGTGCTCCCCGCCGCTGACCACCGTCCGGCAGCCGCTGGCCGAGATGGGCATGCTCGCCGCCCGCACGGTGCTGCGCCTGGCGCAGGGGGAGCGGATCGAGAGCCCCCGGGTGGAACTGGCGACCGAGCTCGTCGTGCGCGACAGTGCCGCCCCCCTGACCGGAGCGGGCGACCCGGTCAGCGGTAGGGGCGGCAGGACGACCGGATGACCAGCTCAGTGGGGAGCCGGATGTGCGTGTCGCGTTCGACGCCGGCGATCAGATCGATGAGCAGCCGCAATGCCTCGGCGCCCATGCGCTGGATCGGCTGCCTGATCGTCGTCAGCGGCGGATCGACCAGGGCGGACTCGGGCACGTTGTCGAAGCCGATCACCGACAGGTCGTCGGGCACGGTGAGGCCCATGCCGCGGGCGACGTCGATGGTGGAGATGGCCGACAGGTCGTTTCCGGCGAAGATCGCGGTCGGCCGATCGGGCAGCGTGAGCAGTTCGGCGGCGGTGCCGGCCGCGCTCTCGATCCGGAACCCACCCACCCGCACGAGGCGCTCGTCCACCGGCACGCCGGCGTCGGCCATGGCCTTGCGGAAGCCGGCCTCGCGCAGCCGGGCCGACTCGAGGTCGGGGCGGCCGCTGATGTGCCCGATCCGCCGGTGGCCGAGGGAGAGCAGGTAGTTGGTCGCCAGTACGGCGCCGGCGAAGTTGTCCGAATCGACGGTGGGCAGGCCGGACGGCCCGGTGTGGGGGTCGACGGCCACGACGTGGAAGCCGTGCTTGGTCTCGACCACGGTCGGGGTGACGATCACGGCCCCGTCGATCAGAGTGCCGGACAGGCGGGCGAGCGACCGGCGCTCCCACCCTATGGCCGCGCCCTCGCCGTCGCCGTTGGAGTAGGCCAGCAGCTGGTACCCGCTGCCGGCGACCTCCCGGGACGCCCCCTTCAGCAGTTCGGTCGAGAACGGCTCGAACTCGGCGACCAGGATGCCCAGGACGTTCGTGCGGTGGCTGCGCAGGCTCTGCGCCCCCAGGCTGGCCTCGTAGCCGAGCTCGTGGATCACCTGCTGGACGCGTTCGACGGTCGCCTGGGCCACGCCGTACCGACCATTGACAACCTTCGATACGGTGGCCACCGAGACGCCGGCGGTACGTGCCACGTCCGACATCTTGACCCGCTGCGGGAACACCACGCCGACGACTATAGAGCCGTGGCGCAGGCCCCGTCACGAGTGAATCGAAAACGTTATCGATACCGATTGACATCGAGTTACGTGGCTGTAAAACTCCCCCGCAGGCCGAGTACCGCGACTGACTAGTCGAGGAGACATCGATGGCGACGAAGCGCCGTGCGGGTGCCGTCCTGGCACTGCTTATGACAAGCGCTCTCGTGGTCGCTGGCTGCAACAGCGGCGGCGACGACGAGGCTTCCACCCCCAAGAGCGAGCTCTACAAGAACCCCGTAACCCTGACCTGGTGGCACAACGCCCCCCAGGACGGGCCCGGCAAGACCTACTGGGAGAAGGTCGCCAAGGACTTCTCCGCGCTCCACCCGACCGTCAAGATCGAGATCGAGGCGATCGAGACCAACCAGCTCCAGCGCACCCGGATCCCGGCCGCGCTGCTGAGCAACGACCCGCCGGACATCTTCATGTCCTGGGGTGGCGGCGAGATGCGCGAGCAGGTCGAGGCCGACTACCTCAAGGACATCACCGACGAGGTCAAGACCGAGGTTGCCAACATCGGCAGCGCGGCCGAGATCTGGCAGGTGAACGGCAAGCAGTACGGCCTGCCGTTCCGGATGGGCATCGAGGGCATCTGGTACAACAAGGACATGTTCGCCAGGGCGGGCATCACCTCCCCGCCGACCACCTTCGACGAGCTCAACGCCGCGGTCACCAAGCTCAAGGCCATCAACGTCATCCCGATCGCCGTGGGCGCCGGTGACAAGTGGCCCGCCGCGCACTGGTGGTACAACTTCGCGCTGCGCGACTGCTCGGTCGACACCCTGAAGAAGGCGACCACCGACAAGGTGTTCGACGACCCGTGCTTCGTGAAGGCCGGCCAGGACCTGAAGACCTTCATCGACACCAAGCCGTTCCAGCCCAACTTCATCGCCACGCCGGGCCAGAACGACCCGACCAGCGCCAACGGTCTGCTCGCCAACGGCAAGGCCGCGATGGAGCTGATGGGCGACTGGAACCGGGGCACCCTGGACAATGTCGCCACGGACAAGGCCAAGCTCGCCCAGTTCCTCGGCTGGTTCCCGGTGCCGGCGATCTCCGGCTCCGCCGGTGACCCCAAGGCGGCGCTCGGTGGCGGCGACGGGTTCGCCTGCTCGAAGAAGGCTCCGGCCGAGTGCGTCGAGTTCCTCAAGTACATCGCGAGCCCCGAGGTGCAGAAGGGCTACGCCGAGACCGGCACCGGCCTGCCGGTCGTCAAGGCCGCCGCGGAGGGCGTGAAGGACCCGGCCCTGAAGTCCATCCTGCAGGCCACGTCCGACGCGAGCTACGTCCAGCTCTGGCTGGACACGGCCTACGGCAGCACCGTCGGCACCGCGATGAACGACGGCATCGTCGCCATCTTCGCGGGCAACGGGACGCCTGAGAAGGTCGTCTCGGGCATGAAGGCAGCCGCGAGCAAGTGAGCTCCGTCCACCAGACCCGTACGTCCGCCGGCGGTGCCTTCGCGCCGCCGGCGGGCCTCCGGCCGGCAGGTGCCGCGTCCCGCCGGGCCGAGAACCGCCGCAAGTGGTATGAGATCGTCGGGCTCACCACGCCGGCGCTCGTCATCTACGTGATGTTCGTGCTGGTGCCGATGGGCTTCGCGGTCTACTACAGCCTGTTCCGGTGGCGGGGGGTCGGGCCTCCCACCGAGTACGTCGGCTTCAAGAACTACATCCTCGCCTTCCAGGACCCGATCTTCCTCGACGCGCTGCGCAACAACGCGATCATCGTGTTCGGGTCGCTGCTGATCCAGGGCCCGATCGCCCTGGGCATCGCGCTGCTGCTCAACCGTCGTTTCCGCGGACGCGCCGTGTTCCGCCTGCTGGTGTTCGTGCCCTACGTGCTCGCCGAGGTCACCGTCGGCATCATGTGGAAGCTGATCCTGAGCGGCGGCGGCACGTTCGACGCGCTGCTGCGGTCCGTGGGACTGGGCGGCCTGGTGCACGCCTGGCTCGCCGACCTCGACGTCGTCATCTGGACCCTGCTGTTCGTCCTCACCTGGAAGTACGTCGGCTTCGCGATCATCCTCCTGCTCGCCGGCCTGTCGAACGTGCCGCACGAGCTGACCGAGGCCGCCGCCATCGACGGCGCGAGCTGGTGGCAGACCCAGCGCCACGTCACGCTCCCGCTGCTGGGCCCGACCATCCGGATCTGGATGTTCCTGTCGATGATCGGTTCGCTCCAGGTCTTCGACGTGATCTGGGTGACCTCGGTGCCCGCGGTGCGGTCGCTCGGGGCGTCGGGGACGATGGCGACGTACATGGTGGACAACGGGTTCTTCGCCCGGCTGTGGGGCTACGGCAACGCGGTGGCCGTGATCCTCTTCGTCATCTCGTTCGTCGCGGCGCTGCTGTTCCAGCGTTTCCTGCTCCGTCGGGACATCGAGGGCGCCATCACCAGAAGGGCGATGTGACCGTGGCCACCAACCCCGTCCTTTCCCCGTCCACCGGACGCCGGCCGGTGTCATGGGGGACCCCGCTCACGTACGCGCTGGCGCTCGCGGTCGCGGCCGTGTCGATCGCACCGATCCTCTACGTGATCGTCGGCGGATTCCGCACCACCCCGCAGATCGTCGCCGACCCGGGAGGCCTGCCCGACCCGTGGGTCTGGGACAACTACGCCCGGGTGCTGACGCAGAGCAACTTCTGGCAGCAGGCGTTCAACAGCGCGGTGATCGCCCTCGGCACGACGCTCGGCGTCGTGGTGCTCGGGCTGGCCGCCGCGTTCGTGCTCGCCCGGTACACCTTCCGCGGGCGGGAGGCGCTCTACACCTTCTTCACGCTCGGCCTGCTCTTCCCGGCCGGGGCGGCCATCCTGCCGCTCTACCTGATGCTGCGTGATCTGAACCTGATCAATTCCTACTACGCGGTGATCCTGCCGCAGGTCGCCTTCCAGCTGCCGCTGACGATCGTCATCCTGCGGCCCTTCCTGTCCGCCATCCCCCGAGAACTGGAGGACGCGGCCGCGATCGACGGCGCGAGCCGGCTCGGCTTCCTCTGGCGCATCGCGCTGCCGCTGTCCCGGCCCGCGCTCGTCACCGTCGGCGTCCTCGCGTTCGTGGCGAGCTGGAACGCGTTCCTGCTGCCGCTGCTCGTCCTCGGCGACGTCAACCTGCACACCCTGCCGCTCGGGGTGCAGAACTTCTCCAGCCAGTACACCACCGACACGGCAGGCGTCCTCGCCTTCACGTCGCTGGCGATGCTCCCGGCACTGTTCTTCTTCACCCTCGCGGAGAAGCAGATCGTCGGTGGCCTGCAGGGCGCGGTCAAGGGCTGAGCGAGCGGTACCAGCACAACAATGGAAAGGCACAGCATGACTGAGGTCCACGCGGTGGTGGGCGGGCCGGTACCGGCCCAGGCACATCCCGGCCACGACGGGCAGGACGGCGAGACACGGGTACGCGAGCTGCTCGGCCGGATGACGATCGAGGAGAAGATCGCGCAGCTCGTCGGCTTCTGGGAGAAGGAGGACGGCGAGGCGGTCGCGCCCCTGCAGGGCGAGTTCGGCGACGCCGTCAAGCTCGAGGACTTCTCCCGGCACGGGCTCGGCCACCTCACCCGCGCCTACGGCACGCGCCCGGTGGACGCCGCGGCCCGCGCGTCCTGGCTCTGGAAGTTCCAGCGGGACCTGGTCACCGGCACCCGACTCGGCATCCCGGCGATCGTTCACGAGGAGTGCCTGACCGGGCTCTCGGCGTGGAAGGCCGCCACGTTCCCCACTCCGCTGGCCTGGGGCGCCGCCTTCGATCCCGAACTCGTCACCGAGATGGCCGCCGCGATCGGGGCCTCGATGCGCGCGCTGGGCATCCATCAGGGTCTCGCCCCGGTGCTCGACGTGATCCGGGACCCCCGCTGGGGCCGGGTCGACGAGTGCATCGCCGAGGACCCGTACCTGGTCGGCACCATCGGCACGTCGTACGTGCGGGGCCTGCAGTCGCAGGGGGTGCACGCCACCCTGAAGCACTTCGCCGGCTACTCCGCCTCGCGCGCCGGGCGCAACTTCGCCCCGGTGCACGCCGGCCCCCGGGAGCTCGCCGACGTGCTGCTCCTGCCCTTCGAGATGGCGATCCTCGACGGCGACGCGCGCTCGGTCATGCACTCCTACGCCGAGATCGACGGCGTGCCCGTCGCCGCCGACCCGACGATGCTGACCGGCGTGCTGCGGGACCGGTGGGGCTTCGACGGCACCGTGGTGGCCGACTACTACGGAGTCGCGTTCCTGAACCTGCTGCACCACGTCGCCGCCGACCACGCCGAGGCGGCGGGGCAGGCGTTGACCGCCGGCGTCGACGTCGAGCTGCCGACCGGCGACGCCTATCTGACCCTCCGGGAGGCGGTGCGGGCCGGCACGATCGACGAGGCGCTCATCGACCGGGCGGTGCTGCGGGTCCTGCGCCAGAAGCGGGACCTCGGGCTGCTCGACGCCACCTTCGCGGACGAGCCGCCCCAGGCGGTCGACCTCGATTCGCCGGCACACCGGTCGATCGCCCGCCGCCTCGCGGAGGAGTCGATCGTCCTGGTCACCAACGAGGACGTGCTGCCGCTGCCCGCGGGCCGACGGGTGGCGGTCATCGGGCCGAACGCCGACCGGCAGGGCGCCCTGTTCGGGTGCTACTCCTTCCTCAACCACGTGCTGGTCCAGCATCCCGGGGTGGAGACCGGGATCGAGGTGCCGACCGTGCTCGACGCGACGCGGGTCGAGTTCGGCGCCGACCTGGTCACCTGGGCGCGCGGCTGTGACGTGGACACCGACGACCGGTCCGGTTTCGACGAGGCGGTCGCCACGGCCTCCGCCGCCGAGGTCGCCGTACTGGTCGTCGGCGACCACGCCGGGCTGTTCGGGCGCGGCACGGTCGGTGAAGGCTGCGACCGGGACGACCTGGAGCTGCCGGGAGTCCAGCGCGAGCTGGTCGAGGCGGTACTGGCGACGGGCACCCCGGTGGTCCTCGTGCTGATCACGGGCCGGCCGTACGCGGTCGGCTGGGCACTGGCCCGGTGCGCCGCGGTCGTGCAGGCGTTCTTTCCCGGAGAGGAAGGCGCCGGGGCGATCGCGGGCGTGCTCTCCGGGCGGATCAACCCGTCGGGCAGGCTGCCGGTCAGCCTGCCCGTCTCGGCCGGGGCGCAGCCCTACTCGTACCTGCACCCCACGCTCGGCGAGGGCGGCGAGGTGACCAACCTGCCGGCGACGCCGGTGGCGCCGTTCGGCCACGGTCTGTCCTACACGACGTTCGCGCACGCCGACCTCACCGCGCCCGCCACGGTGCCGACCGACGGACAGCTGCACGTGACGATGCGCGTGACGAACACCGGCGCGGTCGCCGGCGACGACGTCGTCCAGCTCTACGGCCGTGACCTGGTGGCCTCGGTGACCCGACCGGTGGCGCAGCTGCTCGGATACCGGCGGGTCCACCTGGAGCCCGGTCAGTCCGCCACGGTCGCGCTGACCGTCCCCACCACCCGCCTGGCCTTCTCCGACCGGGCCCTCACCCGGGTCGTGGAGCCCGGCGACGTCGAACTCTGGGTCGGCACGAGCGCGCAGCGGGACACCGAGGCGCGCACCACGTTGGTGGGTGACATCGTCGCGGTCACCAACGCCTCGCCGCGCTGGACCACCACCGGGATCAGCTGAGGCCCACCCGCCGGCCGACCGTCAGAACAGCGTCGACGGTCCGACCGGCGCCGGCTCGGGCAGCGGATCAAGCTCCGGCAGGCGTGCCCGGACCTCGTCGTGGAACCGGCGGGCGAGGTCCGGCGCGTCGGCGTTGTCCGGCGTGTGCACGAACACCGTCGGCGACCGGCCCTCCCGCAGCCAGCCGGTCACCACGTCGAGCCACGGCTGCCAGCCCGCCACCGTCCGCGCCGGGTCGTCCCGGCCGAGGTACCGGACGATCGGCCGGTCGGTCAGGGCCCGGGTGCGCAACGGGGTGCGCGGCTTCTTCAACCACGCCTCCCGTTCCGCGTCACTGGTCGGCGGGGTACGGAAGAACGCGGTGGTGTCGAAGGGCACCCACTCCGCGTCGACCGTGGCGAGCGCCTCCTCCAGCGTCCCGGTCGCCCGGGGATCGTCGAAGAACGCCGGGTGGCGCACCTCCACGGCGTACCGGTGCGCGGCGGGCAGGCCGCGCAGGAACCGGGCGAGCGCGGGTACGTCGCCGGGGCCGAACGCGCCCGGCAACTGGATCCAGAGGGCGTGCGCCCGCGGGCCGAGCGGCTCGATCGCGTCCAGGAAGGCGCGCAACTCCTCATCCGCCCCGGTGAGCCGGCGTTCGTGGGTGACGACCTTCGGCAGCTTGAGCACGAACCGGAACCCCGGGTTGGTCTGCCGCGCCCACGACGCCACCGTCTCCCGGGACGGCGTCGCGTAGAACGTCGTGTTCCCCTCGACCGCGGTGCACCAGCCGGCGTACGCGCGCAGCCGCTCCTGCGCCGGCAGCGGGTGCGCCAGGAACCGTCCCGGCCAGGACCGGTGCGTCCACATCGCGCACCCCACGTGCAGGCGCATCCGGCCCTCCCACCGTTTCACCGTCCGGCGACCCGGCTACCGTATCCGGCCGGGCGGGGTGTCCCGCACCCGGCGCGGCGGGGTGCGGACGCGGCGCAGGCGGACCGCGGCTGCGCGACCGCCTCGTCCGGCTGGGCTCGGCCTTCGGCGCCCGGCTCGGCTCAGCCGACGATGACGAGGTTGGCCATGTCCACCACCGGCCGGTAGCCGAGCGCGGCGTAGATCTTGTTCGAGGTGGGGTTGGCCTGATCGGTGAAGAGGCAGGCCCGGGCGCCCTCGGCCAGGATCCGCCGGGACACCTCGGCGACCGCGTTGCTGGCCCAGCCGCGCCCACGCTCGGCCGGCGGCGTGTACACCGGGCCCACCCGGGCAACCCCGAACGCGGGCGGGTTCGCGGCGGTCAGGTGCACCCGCCGACCGGCCTCGTCGAGCCAGAACCACACCCGCCCGAGCCGGATCCGGCGCAGCATGTCGGTCCGGTCCGGCACCTCGTGCGCGCTGGCGCCGCGTGGGCGGCCCGCCTGCTCGTCGGCGTCGCCCATGAACGCGGCGAACCACTCCGTGGCCAACTCCAGGTCGTCCTCGGTGGCGACCGCCAGGTGCCCGGGTACGGGCGACGGCGGGATCAGCTCCCCGAGCTCGTGCAACCGGGTGTGCTGGGCGACCTCCACCCGACCGCCGCTGAGCCGGGCCAGTTCGGCGGCGCACAGTTCGGCGGCGGGGAGCGCCCCGTTGACCCCGAGCACCTCCTCCCCACGCTCGTGCAACGTGGTGGCCAGGGCCACCGCCGCCTCGTCGGGCATCGGCAGCAGGAACGGCGGGTACGGCGCGAACGGCGCCGCCCGCATGCCGGCGCCGACGACCGCGCCGGCGGCGTCCCGGACCACCAGCCACCAGTCCCGCTCCGGCAGGGCGAGCCCGTCCGCCCGCTGCGCGGACAGCCGGTGCGCGATCGTGGTCACCACCGTGCTGACCACCGGGTCGGCGGCCAGGTGCGCGCCGGCGGCGGCGAGGAACTCGCCGGGATCACGGAGAAACTGCAGGCGGGGTGTCATCAGCGGACGCTAACCGGGCCGGCGGACACCGCGCACCGGGATTTCGGCCCCGGGCGGCGAGGCGCTCAGACCAGCCCGCGTACCGCCCGCACCGCGGCGTCGACCTCGTCCGCGCTGTTCGCGATGGTCGCGCCGAACCGCAGGTACGAGGGGTGGTAGGGGGTGCTGCTGGCGATCACGCCAGCGGCGGCGAGGCGGCCCACCGCCTCACCGACCGGCACGTCGGCCACCTCGCAGCAGGCGATCCCGGCGGAGAGGTCGGCCGCGCGCGGGGTGACCAGTCGCACCCGCCGGATGCCGGCCAGGCCGTCCTTGAGCCGGTCGGCCAGTTCGCGGGTCCGCGCCGCGACCCGCTCCCGACCGATCTGCCGGTGGAACTCGAACGCCGCGGCCAGCGCCCACCGGTGCTCGAAGGAGTGGTATCCGCCCGGCGTGTGCGCGGGGCCGCCGGGCGGCGGCTGCGGGCCGGTGCCGCCGTACATCCAGCGGCCGATGCTGCGCCGGTCGAAGGAGGGGATCACCGGGGTCATCCGGTCCCACGCCCGCGTGCTGCCCCAGACCAGCCCGGTGCCCCGCGGCCCGAGCAGCCACTTGTGGCAGCCGGAGATCAGGACGTCGCAGCCGAGCTGGGCCGGGGTCACCGCCTCGGCGCCGAAGCCGTGCACCCCGTCGACGCAGACCAGCGCCTGCGGGCTGCGCGCCCGGACCGCCTCGGCGAGCTGCCGGACCGGCAGCTTCACCCCGGTGCTGGAGTGCACCCAGGTCAGCGCGACGACCCGGGTACGGGTGGTGACCGCCGCGGCGAGGTTGGTGACGATCTCATCGACGGACGCCACCGCCGGGTCCCGGTAGAGCCGCACCCGGCGGACCGTCACCCCGTCCCGCTCGGCCCGTAGCCGCAACGACTCGTGCGTGGCGTAGAAGTCGTGCTCGGTGGTCAGCACCTCGTCGCCGGGGGCCAGCCGCAGCGCGGTGTAGACCAGGCCGAGGCCCATCGTGGTCGAGTCGGTGAGCGCGATCTGCTCGGGGCGGGTGTCGAGGTGCGCGGCGGCCGCCGCGAGCACGCTCCGGTCGAGCGGTTCCTCGTTGGCGCCCAGGTAGCCCAGCGCGTCCCGGTCCAGGCCGTCCCGGTACGCGGCGACGGCGGCCCGGACCGGGGCGGGGTGCGCCGCGAAGACGAAGGTGGCCAGGTGCGCCCGGGTGCGGTCGAGGGCGAACTGCGCGCCGACACTCTCCCAGCTCGACGGGTCGAAGGCGGGTGGGCCGGCGCTCGGGGTCGCAGCCGGCGGGGCGTCCGGTTCACAGCCGGCGGCCAGCCCGGTCACGCCGGCCGCCGCGGTCACGCCGAGCAGACCCCGCCGGGTGAGCCGGCTGCCGCCGCCGTCCATCACCTTCCTTCCTCCGTGGCGCCCGGTTCGGCGCCGTCCGATGAGGAGCCGGCGTCGAGCACCGGCGCAGGCAGACCCAGCGCCGCGGCGGCGGTGCGCGCGTTGCCCGCCAGCAGCGATCGGGCCTCCCGGGGATCCCGTCGCGCCACGGACAGCACCGCCCGCACCCGTTCCAGCCCTTCGGTGATCCACGGGCTGGGGATGGCGTGCCGCCGGTCCTCCTCGGCGGAGCGTTCCGCCTCCCGGGCCGCGTCGGCCGCCGCCGCCAGGTCGCCGCGGACCAGGTGGAGGTAGGTCAGCTCCTCGGCGGTGTTCATGTCCAGCCAGTCGACCCCGGTCGCGGGGTCCGGCGCCGCCTGTTCGCGCAGGTGGTCGAGGTAGCCGTCGAGGGCGCCGTACCGGTCGAGGAACGGCACTGCCTGCGCGCGGACGACCCGGGCGATCTCCGCCATCACCGGCGCGTAGTCGTCCACCGAGGCGGGCTCGTCCCACGCGCCGTCCAGCGGCACCGCGCAGGTGTAGCGGTCGACCGCCGGGGTGGCCAGGAACTGGACCACCGCGTCCAGCCGGACCGCCGGCGCGTGCCGGGCGGGCCGGAGCGCGACCTGCTGGACGGTCCAGCCGACCTCGCCGCGGATCAGCGTGCCCTGGGCGACGGTCCACCGGCCGGGCAGCGCGGGCACCAGGAACCGGCGGGCCGCGCCGGTCCAGCGACGGGTGTTCACGGTCGACCTCCTCGGTCAGCAGCGCACCGCGAGCACGGGCACGTTCTTGTAGCGTTGCGGCAGCTGGGCGACCAGCTCGTTGTACCAGCGCTCCTCCAGCCCGAGCGAGCCGGTCTTGAGGTCGAGCAGGAGTTCGGGACGCAGCCGGTCGGCCCCGAACACCACGTCCGGCACGCGGGTGCCCTTGATCCAGCCGCTGCTGCCCTTCACCGGGTTGTACCACCGTCGGGACAGCCCGCCCGCCCGGTAGCCCACCTCGCTGTAGAGCTGGCTGGTCCGGGGCTCGGCGGCCAGCATCTGGGCGAGCCGCCGGTGCACCCGGCTGCCCCAGGTCGTGGCGTCCTCACCGGGCAGTTGCTTGACCTCCCGGCAGGCCCGCTTCGCCAACTGGTCCACCCGGTCGCGGGCCGCCTGCTGGCGGGCGTTGAGCGCCGGGGCCCGGCCCTTGGGGAAGTACTCGGCGCCGGTCCGCGCCGGCGGGTTGCGGCTGCCGATGATCTGGTCGGCGAGGTCCTTCGCCATCTGCCGGATGTCGGCCTCGGCGAGCGCCCGGGCCATGGCGGTGGCGTCCGCGCGCACGGTGTGCGTCCGCGGGTTGCGCGATGGCGGGATGGAGTAGCCGGCCCGGCAGCTGACCCGCACGGTGCCGTTGGGCTTCATCGACCGGGTCGAGGTGCAGGTGGCCACCGGCGCCCCGTCGAGGGTCATCCGTACGGTGACCTCGGCGGTCACCTGCCGGACCGACAGGTACGGCGAGCGGGAGGTGACCGTGTTGCGCAGCGTCAGCGTCGCCGTGCAGCCGTTGGTGGTGCAGGGCGCGAGGGTGACGGAGCCGTTGAGCGTGAACCTGACCTCGGCGTCGATCGCGGTCCGCAGGTCGGTCAGGTGCGCCTTCAACTCGGTGAAGAGCTGGTTCTGCTCGGCGGTGGTGAGCTGGGCCAGGGCGAGGGCCAGCTCGACGTCGCCGGCCCGGGCCGCCACCGGCCGGATCCCGCCGGCACGGCGGTCGTGCCGGGTGTGCTGGATGGTGCCGCCGGTCTGCGGCGCGCCGGTGGCCAGCCGGACCAGCCGCTTCGGCTCGTCCCGGGTGACGTAGTAGGTGAGCCGACCGGCGGCGACCGGCACGACGGCGACCCCGTCGACGGTCTGCGGGGGGCCGCGTCGCGAGCCCACCTCCTCGGCGGACGCCGCCCCGTCACCGCCCACCCCCGGTGCCATCGACTCGGCGACCTGGCGCGGGGCCAGGACGTCGCCGAGGTCGAAGCCGAACGTCCCGGCCGGCACCTTGACCCAGCGGCGGGCGTACTCGGCCACGTCCTTCGCCGGGGCTCCGGCGTCCCGCCAGTACGACACGCCGGCCTTGACGAAGGTGCGCTCGCCGACCTCGATCACCTGTAGCGACTGGCCGCCGACGGTCAGCCGGGCCAGCACCGAGCCGGCGTTGGTCACCCGGGCGTCGACGTCGTACCGACTGCCGGCGGTGTCGGTGAACCAGCCGCGGTAGCGGGTCGCGGGGGAGTCCAGCAACGTGGTCGCGGCCCGGGACAGTTCGCTCTCCGCCGCGACCTGCTCCACCAGCCCCGGATCGGTGCCCCGGGCGGGCGACGGATCGTCGGGCCGGGCGGTGGTCCAGAGCACCCCGGCCAGCAGGCCGCAGACCAGCAGCAGCGCCAGCGCGCCGCCACCGAACCCGAGGAGCAGCGGCAGCCGGTTCCGCCGCGGTGGTGGCGGCGGGGAGACCGGGTACGGCGCCGGCGGGCGGTAGGCCGGCGGTCCGTACGCCGGGGCCGCGCCGTACCCCGGTGGCGGTCCGGGCGGTGGCGGCGGCACCGGCGGTGGTACGTCCGGTCCGCCCGGCGGGCGCGCATCGTCCATCGTCTTCCCCCATGCGTCGACGATCCGCTCCTGACGATAGTTGCCGATGTCAATGCCTGCGGTGGTCCCGGGGTGGCGCGTCGCGCCCGCCACGTACGCTGCCGCGGGTGAGCGCACCGACCCGCATCCTGGTCTACGGGGTGTACGGCGCCGGCAAGTCGACCCTCGCCGCGCGACTGGCCGAACGTCTCCGGCTGCCCTGGTATCCGGTCGACGACCTGCTCTGGCAGCCCGGCTGGGTGGAGGTGCCGGTCGCCCGGCAGCGCAGCCGGATCGAGGAGATCTGCCGGCGGGACCGCTGGATCCTCGACGGGGCGTACCACGGGTGGCGGGACGTCCCGCTCTGCCGCGCGGACCTGGTGGTCGGCCTGGACTACCCGCGCTGGCGCTCGTTCGGACGGTTGCTGCGCCGGACCCTGCGCCGGCTGGTGACCGGCGAGGAGATCTGCAACGGCAACCGCGAGTCGCTCGGCAGCGTGCTGTCCCGCGACTCGATCCTGGTGTGGCACGTCGCCGCGTTCGCCCGGGCCCGTCGCCGCATGCGGGCCTGGCAGGCCGATCCGTCCGGGCCGCCGGTGCTGCTGTTCCGGTCACCGGCGGCCCTCGAGGACTGGCTGGCCGGCCTGCCGCGCCGCGGAGGGGCGGGGCGGCCGCCCACCGTCATCGGACGGTGATCATCACCTTTCCGAAGGGGCCGGCCGACGCGTGGTACCGGCACCCCGCACCGGCCTCCTCGAACGGCAACACCCGGTCGATGACCGTCCGGAGCCGGTGGGCGCTGACGAAGGCGTTCATCGTCATCCTCAGCCCTCGATGAACTGGTAGTCGCCGACGATGCGGCCGTCCGGGCCCAGCAGCAGAATTTCGAGTCCGACGGCGGCCACGTCACCGCCGGCGCGCGAAACCATCTCCCAGTGAAACTTGACCACATCGTGCAGCCGGTCGGCGTCTCGCCGCGAGCGGAAGAGGTAGCCGCCGGGGGCGACGAACTCGTCGTACGCCCGGGCCACCCGTACCTCCAGCGCGTCGTGGCCGCGCGCCTCCAGAACGGTCCGGTCGAAGCCCAGCCCGGCGGCGATCCGGTGGATCTCCTCCGGCGGTTGGAGCACGTGGCGCGCGTCGGGGGACCACAGCTCGCGTACGCCGGCTCGCCGGCGCTCCGGATCCGGTTCGTTCCACACCGCCACGTAACGGTCGGTGAGACTGCGCAGTTGGTCGTCGGTCATGGTGCGTCCTTCGTCGGGATGAGCGGGATCAGCGACGACTGTGCTGTGCCGGCCGGAGGCGAACAATTCCCCGCAGGGAATCGCCGCTCGACGCCGCGCCGGTATAGACAGGAGCGGTGATCATCGAATCGACCGGAGCCGCTTTCGCCGCCGCGTTGCGCACCTGGCGCACCCGACGCCGGGTCAGCCAGCTGGAACTGGCCGTCCGGGCCGGGACCACGCAGCGGCACGTCAGCTTCCTCGAGAGCGGGCGGTCGACGCCCGGCCGGTCGATGGTTATCCGGCTGGCCGAGTCGCTGGAGGTGCCGATCCGCGAGCGCAACGAACTGCTCCTCGCGGCCGGGTTCGCGCCCGCGTATCCGCAGAGCCGAATGGACGACCCCGGGCTGGCGCCGGTCCGGGCCGCGTTGGAGCGCGTGCTCCGCGGTCACCTGCCGTATCCGGCGGTCGTCGTGGACCGCCACGGCGACCTCGTCTCGGCCAACGCCGGGTTCCACGCCCTCACCCGCGGGGTGGAGCCGCGGCTGCTCGCCCCGCCGGTGAGCGTGCCCCGGGTGCTGCTGCACCCGCGGGGGCTCGGGCGGCGCATCGTCAACCTCGACGAGTGGGCCTGGCACATTGTCGACCGGGTGCACGCCGAGAGCGTGCGTAACCCGAACGACCGGCTGGCCCGCCTGGCGGCTGAGCTGGTCGAGCTGGCGCCGCCGCGGCCGCGGGACCCCGCCCCGCACCACCTGGGCTTCGCGGTGCCGCTGCGCCTGCGGGCCGGCGAGGGGGACGACCGGGAGCTACGGCTCATCACCACGCTGACCCACTTCGGCACCGCCGTCGACGTCACCGTCGCGGAGCTGAGACTCGAGGCGTTCCTGCCGGCGGACGACGCCACCAGCGTCCTGCTGACCGAACTGGTCCAGGCGGACGCGGCCCGAAGCCCGGACGACCCCGGTCTGGTGCCGTCGGTTCGGTGAATCCACGCGTCGTCCCGCACCGCGGGACCTAACGTCGGTCCCCAGGGACGATCGGCCGGGCGGTGGAGGGGACGGCGGGATGGGGCGCGACAGGACCCGGTGGTGGCCGGCCTCGCCGCCGCCGCAGCCGGCGCCCCGGGACCGTGCGGTGACCCCGTTCGAGATCTTCTTCGACGTGGTCTTCGTGTTCGCGTTGACCCGCATCATGGCCCTGATCGGGCGCGAGCCGACCCTGGTGTCCATGGCGCAGGGCCTCTCCTGCTGGTGCTCCTCTGGTTCGCCTGGTCGTCGTACGCCTGGTTGGGCAACCAGACGCGGGCGGACGTCGGCCCGGTCCGCGCGGGTTTCCTGGTGGCCATGGCGGCGCTCCTCGTCGCGGCGCTGGCGATGCCGCAGGCCTGGACGTCCGGGCCGGGCCTGGACGGGCCCCTGCTCGTTGCGTCGGCCTACGTGCTGCTGCGCGTGGTGCATCTGGTGCTGTACCACTGGGCGGGGGCGGGCGTGCCCGGGCTGCGGGAGCGGATTCGGTTCTTCGCGGTGGTCAGCGCCGTCGGCTGGGTGCCGTTGCTGCTCGGGGCGCTGGTGAGCGGGGCGGCGCACGCCGTGCTCTGGACGGTGGCGTTCCTGGTGGAGATCGGCGGCCAGCGCCTGTCGTACGCGTGGCGCGGCGCCTGGCCGTTGCGCAGCGAGAGCCACTTCGCCGAGCGGCACGGGCTGGTCCTGATCATCGCGCTCGGCGAGTCGCTGAGCGCCGCCGGCCTGGGCGCGGCGTCGGCGGTGACCGCGCCGCCGGTCCTCGGCCTGGCGGTGGTCGGCCTGGTGGTGACCGCCTGCCTGTGGTGGCTCTACTTCGTGCCCGCCGCGCCCGCCGCTGCCCGGGCCCTGACCGAGGCGGCGGGGGAGCGGCGGGACCGGGTCGCCGCGGACGCCTACAGCCAGACCCACCTGTTGCTGATCACCGGGACCGTCTACCTCGCGGTCGGCATCGAGCAGGTGCTCGCGCAGGTGGCCGAGGCGCACGACGCCGGGCCGAGGCTGAACTGGTCGGCCGCCACCGCGCTGTTCGGCGGGGCCGTGCTCTACCTGGCCGGTCGGCTGCTCTTCCGCCGGCTCACCCGGCAGCCGGTCCGGCCGGACCAGGTGGCCGTCGTCGTCGCCGCGCTGCTCCTGCTGCCGCTGGCGCGGGTGCTGCCGCCGGCGGCCGCGCTCATTCTGCTCGCCGTCCTCCTGGTCGCCGGGGTGCTCGTCGAGCGGTTGGCCGGGGTGCGTCGGACGGCGTCGGCGGCCGGGCGCCGGTGACCGGTGGCGGTCGGACACCCGATCGACAGTGACGCAGGCGGCACCGGGCTCCCCAGACGGGCCGCCGCCAAGTACTCTCCGCTCGGAGAGGAACGCGATGATCAGTCGTCGAAAGTTGATCGCCACCGGTGTGGGTGTCACGGCCGGCCTGGTGACCGCAGGGTGCACCAAGGGTGGCTCGACCGCCGCCAGTTGGTCGCAGCCGGGTGAGGCCGGAGCGAGCAGTCCCGCCGCGGGTGAGGTACAGGTGACCGTCACGCCGGCCGCCGACGCCACCAAGGTGTCGCCGCTGGAGCATGTCGTGGTGACGGTCGAGGCGGGCAGCCTCAAGGACGTCACGGTGACCGCCGGCAGCAAGACCATCGCCGGGGCGCTGGACGAGGACGGCCGCACCTGGCGGTCGACCGGCAAGCTGGCCTACAACAAGACCTACACGGTGAGCGTGTCGGCGGCCGACGCGGCCGGCACGGTGACCCAGCACAAGAGCACCTTCCGCACCCTCAAGCCGTCGGGCGTCGCCTCCGTCGTGTTCCAGGCGAACAAGCTGGCCGCCCTTCAGGACGGTGGCACGTACGGGGTCGGCCTGCCGGTCATGGTCAACTTCAGCCGCCCGGTGAAGAACCGGGCCGAGGCGGAGAAGTCGATGCTGGTGGAGACCACGCCGGCGGTCGAGGGGCGGTGGCGCTGGATCGACGGCCAGAACGCGCACTGGCGGCCGGCGAAGTACTGGACGCCGGGCACGAAGATCTCCGTCAAGATCAATCTTTTCGGCCAGGACCTCGGCAAGGGCGTCTACGGCGGGGCCAACGCGAGCACGAACTTCACCATCGGGCCGTCCCGCATCGCGATCGCCGACGCCAGTACCCACCGGATGAAGGTCTGGATCGACGGGAAGATGGTCCGCGACATCCCGATCAGCATGGGCAAGGGCGGCACCACCACCGGCGCGAACGGGGAGGAGGTCAGCTACTGGACCCGCTCCGGCCCGCACGTGGTGATGACCCGGGAGCCCTCGCACCGGATGACCTCGGCCAGCTACGGGGTCACCGATCCGAAGGACCCCAACTACTACGACGAGGTCATCAAGCTCTGCCTGCGGATCTCGTACTCCGGTGAGTTCGTGCACATGGCCGACTGGAACATCGGCGCGCAGGGCAGCCAGAACACCTCCCACGGCTGCATCAACGTCGGCCCGTCCCACGCGCGCTGGTTCTACGACACGTTCCGCCTCGGTGACGTGGTCGACGTGCGCAACACCCCCCGGAAGATGGCGCTCAGCGACGGCGTGGGCGACTGGACCATCCCCTGGGACAAGTGGTGACCTGATCTGCCCACCGCGCGCCGGGGCCGCCGTCGGTTGACGGCGGTCCGGCCGCACCGGCACCGCCCTTCCCAACCTGCCCACCGACCCCAGCGATCGCCGCGGCTCGCCCGGCGGCCGCCCGGTGTGGAACCGACACCAGCGGGAAGGCAGCGGCCCGGCGCCCGCGAACCCCTCGTGCGCCGACGGTGTTTGGGGGAGGCATGGGCGCCAGGACGTTCATCGTGGTCGGGGGAACCAGCGGTCTCGGTCTCGCGGTCGCCCGGCTGCTCGTTGACGAGCACCAGGTGGTCGTGCTCGGCGACGTGGCCGACGAGGTCGACGCGACGGCGGACGAGCTCGGCTGCGGCGCGATCCTCTGCGACATCTCCTGCTACCAGCAGGTGCGCGACGCCTTCGCCGAGGTGGCCGACCGGTACGGGACCATCGACGGGGTGGGCGACTGCGCCTCCGTGTGGGCCGGCGGAGACCTCGCCGAACTGTCCCCGGAACGCATCCGCCGGGCCGTCGAGGTCAACGCGCTCGGCACCACCTACGTGCTCAAGGTGGCCTTGGACCACCTGCATCGGCAGGGCTTCGGCAACGTGGTGTACGTCGGCGCCATCGCGGTGACCCAGGCCCGCCCCGGCATCCCCGTCTACCGGGCCACCAAGAGCTACGGCAGCAGCCTCGTCGAGTCGCTGGCCGAGGCGCAGCACAGCAACCGGATCAAGGTGATGCAAGTGCTGCCGGGGCCGATGCCGACCCGGTTGCAGGAGCGGGTCGGCGACCAGTTCCTCGACGAGGTCTACGCCCTGCCCGACCAGGTCGCCGCCGAGGTCGTACGCCTGCTCCGGCTCGCCCCCGACGACCTGTACGTCTCCGGCGAACTCGTGCTGCGGGCGGACGGGCGGTGGTGAGCGCGACCGACGCCACCGCCGAGCCGTCGGTCTCGGCGTGGTCGCCGTTGCGCACCGCGGTCTACCGCAGCCTGTGGCTGGCCCTGCTCGCCGCGAACATCGGCACCTGGATGCAGACCGTCGGCGCCCAGTGGCTGCTGGTGCACCAGGCCAACGCGTCCACCCTGGTCGCCCTCGTGCAGACCGCCAGCCTGCTGCCGATGCTGCTGCTGGCCCTGCCGGCCGGCGCGCTCGCGGACACCTTCGACCGCCGGCACCTGCTCATCTCCGTACAACTGTTCCTGGTCGTGGTGGCCGTGGCGCTCACGCTGCTCACGGCGACCGGCCACATGCCGCCGGCCCTGCTGCTCACCCTCACCTTCGCCTTCGGCGTGGGCCAGGCGCTCACCCTGCCGGCCTGGGCGGCGGTGATCCCCGAGCTGGTGCCGCGGGAACAGCTGCGGGCGGCCTCCGCGCTCGGCTCGATCAGCGTCAACGTGGCCCGGGCCGTCGGCCCGGCCACCGCCGGTGTACTCATCGCGAAGGCGGGCGTGGCACCGGTGTTCGGCCTCAACGCGGTCGCGTTCCTGATCTACGCGCTGGCGCTGTTCCGCTGGCGACCCGGCGACGCCCGCGCGGTGGAGGTGCCCGAGCGTTTCACCGCGGCGCTGCGCGCCGGCGGCCGGTATGTGCGGCACTCGCCGACCGTGCGCCGGCTGCTGCGCCGCGCGCTGGTCTTCGTCATCCCGGCCAGCGCGCTGTGGGCGCTGCTGCCGCTGGTGGCTAGCCGCCGGCTCGGTCTGAACTCCAGCGGGTACGGGCTGCTGCTGGCCGCGCTCGGGGTGGGCGCCATCTTGGGCGGCCTGCTGCTGCCGTGGATCCGCACCCGGCTGAGCGCCAACCAGTTCCTGCTGGTCGCCGGCGCCCTGTACGGCGGAACGCTGATCGTGGTGGCCTCGGTCCGTGTCGTGCCGGTGGTGCTGATCGCCCTGCTGCCGGCCGGGCTGGCCTGGGTGACCGTGCTGGCCAACGTCAACGCCGAGATCCAGCTCTTCCTGCCCGGCTGGGTACGCGCCCGCGGACTGGCCGTGTACCAGGTGGTCCAGGGCGGCGGGCAGGCCGTCGGGGCGCTGATCTGGGGTCTGGTGGCCGACGTCGGCGGCCTGGTCGGCGCCTTCGGTGTGGCCGCCGCGCTGATGCTGGCCGGCGCGGTGACCTCGCAGATCTGGCCGCTGCCCGACCTGCGCGGGGTGACCCGGGACCCGGCGGCCTACCGACCGCCGCTCACCCTGGCGCTGCAGCCGGACCCCCGGGTCGGGCCGGTGCTGGTGACCGTCACCTACACGATCCGGCCCGAGCGGGAGGCCGAGTTCATGGACGCGATGGAGCACGTCCGGGGGGCGCGGCAGCGTACCGGGGCGATGCGGTGGGGGTTGTTCCGGGCGGGCGAGACGCCCGACCAGTACACCGAGGTCTACCTGGTGCCGTCGTGGGACGAGCATCTGCGCCAGCACGGCGGCCGGCTGACCGAGGCGGACGAACAGGCCGAGTATCGGGCGCGGGAGCTGGCCGACGGCGCGCCGGAGGTGCGGCACCTGCTGCCGGCGGCGGCGGAGTGGACGACCGACGTCGGCCGGCAGGCGGCCTGACCGGGCCCGCTCAGTTGCCCATTGACTCGCACCTATGTCCGGATAGGATCATTCGGCAAAGCCGGCGGCGCGGTCACGAGCCGGCGCCGCGACTGCAGAGGAGTCCGAATGCGTCCACGTTCCCTGCGGCTCGTCGTATCGTCCCTGGGCCTGGCGGCGGCCACCCTGATCGCCGCGACGGCCACACCGGCCCAGGCCCGTCCGGACGACGCCGGGCCGGCCGCCCTCGCGTCGTCCGCCGTCGCACCCGTCTCCTCCGCCACGGACCGGCTCGCCCGCGAGGTGGCCGCGGCGCTCGCCGACCCCGCCGTGCGCGACCGGGTCGTCCCGGCCGTCCTCGCCGGACCGGTGGACCTGATGGCGGCCCGGCTCGACCGGCGGACCGACCGGGCCACCCGCACCGCCAACCAGGCCGTGCTGGCCGCCAAGGGCCTGCCGGCCGCCACCGGCTCCGTGCTGCAACTGCGGCTCGGTCACCGGGACATGGCGGCGATGCTCACCCGGGGCGCGATCCCGCTGGTCGCGGCGGCCTCGACCGACGACGCGCCGACCGACGTGGTCGGCTACCAGCCCGCCGGCGGCCACGTCCTGCTGGATCCGGTCCGCCGTCCCGACCGGCCGGTGCTGGTGGTCGAGGTCGACGTAGCCAAGGCGATGGGCCGTGGCCTGGCGCAGGTCCGCCAGGAACTGGCCGCACAGGGCCTCACTGGCACCACCGCCACGATGAGTGCGCAGTCCGGCTACTGGGCGACGAAGGTCAACGCGATCCGGCTCAACGACGACAAGGAGCCGTGGATCAAGGGCGGCGCCGAGATCTTCAACGTCGTCGGCGGCTTCGGGCTCGACGGCAAGGCCACGGTCAGCGTGGTGGAGATGCCCTACCTCGACAACGACGGCACGACCTACTACCCGAACCAGTTGCTGGTCCACTACAACAACTACAAGTACAACCTGGCCGACGTGGTGATGTGGGAGGACGACGGCGACACCAACTACCGCGACCTGGCCAAGGCGCTGATCACCGCGCTGCTGACCGTCGTCGACTACGGCACGTACACCCCGCTGGTGAACGCGATCATCGACGCGATGCCGGCCAGCTGGTGGACCGACGACCCGGACTACGTCGACTCCTGGTACACGCTGAGCACCGGCAGCTCCGGCCGGCTCAACGGGGCGGCCGGCAACGGCTGGATGGACGTCGTCCCGTACTGGGTGCAGCAGCTGTAGCACCTGCGTGGTCGCCCCGGCGCGGGCCGGGGCGACCCGCCACCCCCTACGATCGCCTGATGTTCCCGCCGACGTACCCGATCCGCACCGCACGGCTCACCCTGCGCCCGGTCACGCCGGACGACCTCGACGACGTGTACGCGTACCAGCGCCGACCCGACGTCGTCCGCTGGATGCTCGCCGAGCCGCGCACCCGCGAGCAGTCTCGCGCCTCCGTGGCCGCCATGGCGGGCGAGGACGCGCTGCGCGCCGAGGGTGACTGCCTGACCCTGGCCGTGGCAACCGACACCGGCATGATCGGGACCGTGGAGCTGGTCTGGCGCAGCCGGGCCGACCGGAAGGCGGAACTCGGGTACGTCTTCCACCCTGACCACGGTGGCCGCGGACTGGCCACCGAAGCCGCCACGGCGCTACTCGACTGGGGGTTCGGCGAGTTCGGGCTGCACCGGGTCTACGCCCGGTGCCACGCCCGCAACGAGGCGTCCGCCCGCCTGATGACCCGGCTGGGCATGCGTCAGGAGGCGCACCACGTCCAGAGCTACCGGTTCCGGGGGGAGTGGGCCGACCAGCTCGTCTTCGCCGTCCTGGCCCACGAGTGGCGGTCCCGGACCGGGTGAGGCCGCGCCGGGCAGGGCGTACCGTGCGCGCCCTGCCCGGCCCCCGGTGGGTCAGCCGCCGCAGTTGTAGTTGCGCGCCGGCTGGGTCAGCTTCTCCTGAGTGCCGAACTTCGCGTAGAGGCGCAGGTAGCAGGGCAGCTCGACGTCGCCGTAGTAGCTCGTGACCTGGTTGTCGTAGTGGGTGGTGCCGCTGTCCGCGATCTGCCAGGTGCCGCTGTCACCGGACTGGATCTCCCAGTAGACGTCGCCGGCGCAGCCCTCCAGGCCGCGGGACCAGGCGATGATGTTGGCCCCGTTGTAGATCTCGGACTGCACCAGGGTGCAGGTCGCCGCCTGCGCCGGCGCGGCACCGACGAACAGCCCGGCCGTCAGCAACGCCCCCGCTCCCACCGCTGACATCAGCTTGCGCATGGTTCGGCACCTCCATAGTGGATCGTGGATGTTCTCCGCAGGGTAGCCCGATGGGAAAACCAGCTTCAATATCCGAAGGCATATTGGCGAAAAGTTTCAGCGCCGTCCAGGGTCCCGGGAGGCCGCCGGCGCGGTGCGTACGCTGGTCGGCGACCTGCCGCGACCTTGGAGCCCCACCGATGACCAGCCCTGATTCCCGCACCGTCCGCACCGCCCGCCCCGCCGACGTCGGCGCTCTAGTCGATCTCGTGGAGTCGGCGTACCGGGGGGAGCGCAGCCGCGCCGGCTGGACCCATGAGGCCGACCTGCTCGACGGCCAGCGCGCCGACGCGGACATGGTGACCGCCGCGGTGACGAACCCGGCCGGCGCGGTGCTGGTCGTGGAGAACGGGCCGGACATCGTCGCCTGCTGCCAACTGGAGCGCCACGACGACCACGCCTACTTCGGCATGTTCGCGGTCTCGCCGCGGGATCAGGGCGGCGGGCTCGGGCGGCACCTGCTCGCGGAGGCCGAGCGGTTCGCCCGGGACCGCTGGGGCGCCGGCGAGATGCGGATGACGGTCATCACCCAGCGGGAGGACCTGATCGCCTGGTACCTGCGGCGTGGCTACACCCGCACCGGCGAACTGACCCCGTTCCCGTACGGCGACGAGCGGTTCGGCCTGCCGCGCCGGCCCGACCTGGCGTTCGAGACGCTGGTGAAGAAGCTCGGCTGACGGCGGTCGCCCCGGCCGTCGCCACCCTCGGCGCGGGGACCGTCCGGACTGGACGCACCCGGGACGGGCGGACCGGGGACCGGATCATTCGGCTGCTGCCGGAGGGCGTCGGCTATCTCCACCTGATCACCGTCGTGCTCCGAGCTACCGGCGGATCCGGCGACGGGCGGCCGTGAGCCGCGGCCGCCGGTCGGGGCGTGGGCCGGCTCAGTCCACCCGGCGGGCGAGTCCGCTCATCTTGACGGGGGTGAAGACGGCGGCAGCCAGCGTCACGTCCGACGGCGGCATCAGTCCGATCGCGTACGAGCCCGGTGCCACGCCGTGGTAAACGCCGAGCGGGGCGGCCGTGGCCTCTTCGCCGTCCGCTGACCGGTCTGAAGTATTCCTACAGATAGGGCGCCATCGATGTAGACAACCTACTTCGCTCCGTCTATCGTCGTCGGCAGTTGAGCGACAAGCATCGATTAATGGGAGTCGTCGGCGCCCCTCGCCGCTCCGCCGAGACGAAGGAGCACGCATGCCCGTGTCCGTAGTAGCCCGTCGCCGCGCCCGGCTCCTGCTCGGTGGCGCCCTCGCCCTGGTCACCGGCCTGGCCGCGCCCGCCACCGTCGCACCACCCGCGGCCGCCGCGCCGATCGACGCGACCGGCACTCCGCTTCATACGGCCTTCGCGACCGCGGCGGCCCGCTACGACGTCCCCCGGGACCTGCTGGTCGCCCTCGGCTACGCCGAGTCACGGCTGGACATGCACGCCGGCGCGCCGAGCGCGAGCGGCGGATACGGCCTGATGCACCTGGTGGACAACCCCGCCGTCCGCACCCTCGACGAGGCGGCCCGTCGCACCGGGCTCGAGCCGGCGCGGCTGCGGACCGACCCGGCGGCGAACGTCCTCGGCGCCGCCGCGGTCCTCCGCGCCTACGCGGACCGGGACGGCCTGGGCCACGCCGCCGGCGCCGACCTCAACCGGTGGTACGGCCCGGTCGCCCGCTACGGCGGTGCGACCGACCCGGCCGTCGCGCGGCTCTACGCCGACACCGTCTACGACCTGCTCCGGACCGGCATCCCCGCCGTGCGCGGCGTGGCGGTGGCCCCCCGTCCGGTCGCGCCACAGCGGGGCGAACTGGCCCGGGCCGCCCGGCCGGGTGAGCTCGGCACCCTGAGCACCGACTACGGTCCAGCCGCCTGGGCGCCCGCCAGCACCAGCAACTACACCGTCGCCAACCGACCCGCCAGCCACCCGATCAGGTACGTCGTCATCCACGTGACGCAGGGCTCCTACGCCGGCTCCATCAGCTGGTTCCAGAACCCGGCGGCGCAGGTCAGCGCGCACTACACCTTCCGGTCCTCGGACGGCGCCGTCACCCAGTCCGTGCGGGAGAAGGACATCGCCTGGCACGCCGGCAACTGGACCTACAACACCCAGTCGATCGGCATCGAGCACGAGGGCTACGTCGACGATCCGGCGTGGTTCACCGACGCGATGTACCGGGCCTCCGCGGCGCTCACCCGTACCCTCGCCGACCGGTACGGCATCCCGAAGGACCGGCAGCACATCATCGGGCACGTCGAGGTGCCCGGGGCCACCCACACCGACCCGGGCCCGAACTGGAACTGGACCTACTACATGCAACTGGTGCAGGGCGTCACCGGCATCGGATCGGGGACGGTGCACACCTCCTCGTCGGTCAACGTCCGCTCCGGCCCCGGCACCGGGTACACCGTCGTCGGCTCGCTGACCGACGGCGCCGGCGTCTCGATCTACTGCCAGGCCGTCGGGACCACCGTGACCGGCACGTACGGCACCAGCAGCATCTGGAACCGGATCGGCACCAACCGGTACGTCTCCGACGCGTTCGTCCTCACCGGGTACGACGGCTTCATCCCGAACGTGCCCCGCTGCTGAACCCGTGCGCCGCCCCGCCACCGGCCCTGCCCGTCAGCCGGTGGCGGGCCGGCCCGTCTCGGCGAGGATCCCGGTGGCCTGGCCGAGTTCGATCAGGTAGCCGTCCGGGTCGCGCAGGTAGCACCGGATCTCCACGCCGTGGTCCTTCGGCTCGGTGAGGAACTGCCCGCCCCGGGATCGCCACAGCTCGTAGACGGCGTGCACGTCGGTGACGCGGACGTTGAGCGCGCTGCTGAGCACGTCGGGGTCCGCCGGTGCCTGGGCCCGGACGGTCGGCTTGTCGTCGGTGGGGCCGCCCTCGTCGTTGATCACCAGGTAGGCGTTGTGCAGCCGGAGGATGGCCGGCTGCCGCTCCCGGACGACCGTGGCGCCTAGCACGCTGCGGTAGAACTCCCGGGAGCGGTCCACGTCCCGCACGATCAACAGGTGGGTGAGCACCATTCCGTGCTCGGGCTGGAAGTAGTCCGGCGCCTCGTCCGTCACGGGGACCTCCTCCTGGTCGGCCCGACGGGTACCCGGGCGGCGGCGGCGCACACCTCGGCGGCCCGCCGATCGCGCCGAGCGGGGCGGTGGGCCGGGGGGGGGGGCGGCGGCCCCCGCCCGGGGGGGGGGGGCAACGCGTAGTGCACGGGTGGGTGGGGCGGGCGCGCCCCAGCGAGCTCTGGGGCAGAGGGCGGGGGCCGCCGGTG
>NZ_JBSGJR010000016.1:0-35987 GCF_053605645.1 Micromonospora sp. NPDC003776 | reverse complement strand
GGCCTGCCGAGGGCAGGCCCGCAACGTACGCCGGAGGGTCATTCGCCCCAGCGCAGGTACGCCGGAGCAGGCCGGCCGGGCAACAGGTGGAGTGGAGCGTGGTCGAGCCCGAAGAGCTCACGCATAGCGACATTCTCGCCCGGCCACTTCGGGTTGTCCAGCTCGTCGAAGGCGAGCACGCTGCCGCGTGTGAGGTACGGCCGGATCGCCTCCAGCGCCGCTCGGCTCGGCTCGTAGAGGTCCATGTCGAAGTAGGCCATCGCGATGACGGTTTGCGGGTTCTCCTCGAGGTAGCGGGGGAGTGTCTCCCGTACGTCCCCCTCGACGATTACGCTGCGCTGAGTGACGTGCCCGAAGAACTCGCCGATCTCGTGGGCCTCGAGCACCTCCCGCAGGTACGCCGGGTAATCGTCGGGGACGGCGAACCGGCCCGGGTATGCGGTCGGCCCCACCAGGTCGACATCGTTCACCTCGGGGAAGCCGGTGAACGTGTCGAAGCCGACGATGCGTCGCAGCGGGTTGTACGGCTCGTACACGCCGCGCAGGGCCACGAAGGTACCGAGGTGGCGGCCGTAGCGCACGCCGAACTCCACGATGATGCCGGGAATGTCAAGCACCATGCGGTAAAGCGCATCCATCGACAGTAGGTCGAGCATCTGGTGGCGGCGAAGGAAGAGGGGGAGGTTGTTGATGAGTTCCTCGGATGGGATGGGGGTGTTGGCCAGCAGCTTGGTTAGCCGCTGGTTCACCTCCGTCTCCTGGGGTGAGTCGTGCACGAAGGCGCGCAGGTCCGTGTTCTCGCCCATCAAGGCCTCCCGGCTCGCGAGTCCGCTATATACTTTTAAAGCCTATCGACGGCGGGCGAGGCAGTGCAAGCAAATGGCGACGCCTTCCGGCGCTATGCGATCTATATCTAAAGCTATCTACTTCCGCTTGCGGCGTCCCCGGGACACCTCGGTCTCCAGCGCGTCGAGGTGGTGGCCCCAGAACCTGCGGTACCGCTCAAGCCACTGGTCCACCTCCCGAAGGGGGGCGGGGTCGACCGCATACAGCCGGCGGACGCCCGACCGGCGAACGGTGGCGAAGCCGTTCTCCCGCAGCACCCTCAGGTGTTGGGAGACGGCGGGTTGGGTGATGCCGAACTCGCGCTGCACCACGGCGCCGAGCTCGCCGGCCGACGCCTCGCCATCGGCCAGCATCTCGAGGATTCGACGCCGGACCGGATCGCCGAGGACGTCGAATGCGTGCATGACACAAATATATCAGAGCGCGGTTATGTTCTGAGCCGTGCTGAACCTGGTCGACCGGGGCTAGAAGGGACCGTGAACATGTTCGGACCGGAGTATCTCGAGGTCTACGAAGTCACCCACAGCAACCGGGGCAAGAGCTGGCACGACGAGGCCATCGACATCGCCTCTCAGATACGGCAACGGCGCCCGGATGCGAGCTCTCTCCTGGACGTCGCCTGCGGTGGTGGTCTGCATCTGCAGACTTTCGCCGCAGAGTTCGATCGGGTCGCCGGCGTCGAGCCCGGCCCCGACATGCGGCGGTTGGCCCAGCATCGGATGCCGACCGTTCCTCTCCACGACGCGGACATGCGCGACTTCCGGCTCGACACCACGTTCGATGCGGTGACCTGCCTGTTCGTGGCCATCAACTGCCTGGAGACCGTGGCCGACCTGCGAGCGGCCGTGTCGTCGATGGCGCATCACCTGACACCCGGCGGCGTGCTCGTGGTCGAGCCGTGGTGGTTCCCGGAGCGGTTCCTCGACGGGTATGTGGGCGGCGATCTGGTGCGGGAGGACGGCCGCACCATCGCGCGCGTGTCCCGCTCGACTCGGCAGGGCCGGGCGACCCGGATGGAGGAGCGCTGGCTAATCGGCGACGACTCCGGCATCCGGGAGGTCAGCCAGGTGACCATGCTGACCATGTTCACCAGGGCGGAGTACGAGGACGCGTTCGCCGGCGCCGGCTGCAGCGTCCAATACGAGGAAGGCTGGCTCACCGGACGTGGCCTGTTCGTCGGCGTCCGCACCGGATGAGCGACCGGCCGGCCTGGCGGCCCGGAGCCGTCAGGCCGGTGCGAGCCGCATCCACTCGCTGTCGCGGGCCCACGTGATGGTGCGGCGCAGCCCCACATCCAGCGGGGTGACGCACTGCCAGCCGAGCAGGCGCCGCGCCTTCGCAACGGCCGGCACTCGCCGTGGAATGTCCTGGTAGCGGGCGCCGAGCGCGACGCTGGTGTCCAGCGGCTGCGGTGGCACGTCGGTGCCGACCAGCCGAGTGGCCAACCGGACCACGTCGGCCACCATGATCTCCCGGTCGCTGCCGATGTTGAACGACTGGCCACGGGCGGCCTCGACGTCCGGAATGCGTACGGTCGCGTCTGCGGCGTCTTCCACATAGGTAAAGCACCGGGTCTGCGTGCCGCCGTCGTACACCAGGGGCGGCATGCCGTGCAGCAGCCGGTGAACGGTGCGGCTCAGCACGTACGCCGGGCGTTGCCGGGGACCGTAAAGGTTGAAGTAGCGCACGATGGAGGCGGACAAGCCCTCCTGTCGAGCGAACGCGTACGTTAGGTGCTCGGCCGCGGCCTTGCTCGTGGAGTACGACCACCGGTCGGCCGAGGTGCTGCCGAGCACGCGGTCCGCGTCCTCGTCCCAGGGGGTGCTCGGGTTGCGCCCGTACACCTCGCTCGTGCTGGCCACGACGACGAACGCGCCGACCGCCGCGGCGCGGCGCAGGACGTTGCGGGTGCCGAGCACGTTGACCTCTATGACATCCAACGGTCGGGCCAGGTAGCGGTCCACGCCGACCACCGCGGCCAGGTGATACACGACGTCGGTGCCGGGGCGGATCGCCTCGGCAAGGGCCTTCTCGTCGCGGACATCGCCGGCCACGTGCCGGACCCGCGCCGGGCCGACGCTCAGGTCTGGCGGCCGCGGGTCCGGGTCGTACACGGTGATCTCGTCACCCTGGCGCGCCAGGCGCTCGACCACGTGGCTTCCCACGAAGCCGTGCCCACCCGTCACCACGACCTGTGCCATTGCGTCACCGTCCGATTCCTCGGTACTCGTATCCCCACTCGTGCAGTCGGCCCACGGTGTCCCGTGGGTAGTACATCCGGCCGTCGAAGACGAGGCACGGCATAGCGACGTGCTCGCGCAGGTTGGCGAAGTCGACGGCGTGGAATTGGTCATGCCCGGCGAGAACAGCCAGGCAGTCGGCTCCCGCGACCGCTTCCTCGAGCCTCGCCGTGAGCGGGAGGCCGAACTCCCGCACGACCTGGTCCGGATCGGCGAGCGGGTCGAACAGCCGCACACGCATGCCGGAGGCCCGCAGTGCGGCCACCACTCCGCGCACCGGGGTGCTGCGCAGGTCCCCGGTGTTGTTCTTGAACGCGACTCCCAGGACGGCCACGGTGGCCAGCGTCGGATCGCGGCCCATCTTGATGAGCTCGTCGGTGATGACGTCCGCGGTGTACTCCGGCATGCCGTCGTTGGCCCGGCGCGCTGTCGCCACGGTGGCGAGGTCGACGCCTCGGCCCTGCGCGTCGCGCCACGCCATCCAAGGGTCTTTGGTGAGGCAGGGACCGCCCACCCCGATACTCGGCAGCAACAGGTTGACCGTGCTCTGTCCCTTGGGAAGGGCGTTGGCACGGGACACTACGTCGAGGACGTCAACCTTGAGAGCGGCGCAGTAGCGCGCGAGCTCGTTGGCGATGGCGATGTTCGCGTCGATCCACCAGTTGGTGGCGAGCTTCACCAGCTCCGCCGTTTCCGGGGAGGGCACCTCATGTACGGGCACGCCGAGCGCGTACTCCCAGAACCGGCTCGCGGCCTCGGTGCTCGCCGGGCCGCAGCCGCCGACAACCACTGGGAGTCGTGCGAGCTGCTGAAGCGCCTCGCCTTCTGCGAGGCGCTCTGGACAGAAGGCGAGTCCGAAGTCGACCTCGTGCATCAGACCGTTCGTTTCCAGCAGCGGTGCGACCAGGGTGCGCGTGGTGGCCGGCGGCACCGTGCACTTGAGGATGACCAGCTGTCCGCGCCGCACATGCGGTGCGAGCTGGGTGCAGGCGTCGACGAGCTGGTCGGCGACGAGGCCGCGATCCGGGTCGACCGGGGTGCCGACGGTGACGAGAACCACGTCGGCATCGGCGGCGGCTGCATAGTCGGTGGTGGCGCGTAGCTGGGACGAGGCAGTGAGTCTGGTTACCGCTTCGGCCAGTCCTGGCTCGGGGATCCGGCACTCGCCGCGCTTCAGGGCGTCGACTGTCGACTCGTCCCTGTCGATGGCTACGACATGCATCCCGCGCTGCCCAAGCGTTACGCCCAGGCAGGAGCCGATGTATCCGAAACCGACGACAGCCACGCGAAGAGCAGGAGAGTCGAGAGAGTCGGGGAGGAACCGCATCGCAGACCGTACCGCCCTTCTGCCCGCCTGCGCCGAGAACGCCCGGGTAAGGAACGGACCCGCCGACGGTATCAAGGCGGTACATCCGTTTCAAGCGTCGGCTCTGCCAATCGGAGAAGACTAGGCCGAACGTCACTCAGTGCTATATTATTAGCAAGCTTGTCGGCCGATAGGGAAGGCGGTGCCGCGTGACCGGGATCGCGGTGGACTCCATGGTCCGGATCCCTGGCGGCCGGTACCTGCAGGGCACGCCGGGCTGGGTGCTCGACTGGCTGGACCGGGACCAGAAGGCGTTCCCGTCGAGTTGGTTCGCCGATG
Organism: Micromonospora sp. NPDC003776; assembly: GCF_053605645.1. Classification (NCBI taxonomy): domain Bacteria; kingdom Bacillati; phylum Actinomycetota; class Actinomycetes; order Micromonosporales; family Micromonosporaceae; genus Micromonospora; species Micromonospora sp. NPDC003776. Next base: position 31,256 of record NZ_JBSGJR010000016.1, on the reverse strand, counting down.
AGGCGCCGCAGGTGGAGGTGAGCATCGCGCCGTACCTGATCGACCGCTATCCGGTGACCGTCCGTCAGTTCTCCGCATTCGTCCGCTCGACTGGGTATCGGACGGATGCCGAGCGCGCCGGGTACGGTCTCGTTTACGGCGAGTCCTACTGGACGGAGTGGGACGGGGCGAGCTGGTGCCGTCCAGGCGGCCCCGGCACCGGAATCGACGGGTACGCCGACCATCCCGTCGTCCACATCTCGTGGAACGACGCCAACGCATACGCGCATTGGGCCGGCAAGCGCTTGCCGACCGAGGCGGAGTGGGAGCTGGCGGCGCGCGGGCCCGTCTTCCGGATTTGGCCCTGGGGCGACAGGTGGGATCCCGGTTACGCCAACACTGCGGAGTACTACGCCGGCCCGATTGACTCGCTCGAGGCATGGCGGCGGTGGTGGGATGGTGTGTACGCCCGCCGCGGTCCCGTGCCGCACACGACGCCGGTGGGTAGCTTCTCCCCGCACGGCGACAGCGTCTTTGGCTGCAGTGACATGGCGGGCAACGCATACGAGTGGACGGCCACCCTCTCATACCTCTACGACGAGAACATGCCGTGCGATCTGACACTGCGCGCCGTCATGGGCCGCCACCGCGTGGTCAGAGGCGGCTCCTGGATGAACTTCCGCCATCAGGTGCGCTGCGGCGAACGGATGCACGCAGACCCGGATGGCTGGTCCAACTTCGCACTGGGATTCCGTTGCGCGAGGGACGCGTAGCGCGGCAACCGGGAGGCTGCGGTGGTGAAGATTGTGCTCCCGTCCGGCTGGGCGCACAGGGGCCGCACCGAGTTCGAGGCGCGGCAGGGCCCGCTTGTCGAGGTCATCAAGGAATTCGCGGCGCGGCACCCGACGTTCCGCCGGCGGCTGTTGGACGGCGAGGGCGAACTGCTGCGGTACTACAGTATCTATCTCGACGATGACGCGGTTCCCCGCCACGAACGGGTGATCACCGAGGTCCCCGACGGTAGCACGGTCACGATCATCCCCCCGATGGCCGGAGGCTGACCGGTCTGGCCCCGGCCGCCGAGCATGGGCGCAATCGGCACCCGTGCAATAGTTGACCGTACTACGCAATAGCAAAAGGCGCGTGTACGGAAAGGCCAGTGGTGAAGACCTCGAGGGAGAGACGGACGTACGACCAGGAATGCGGCCTGGCGTACGCCCTTGACGTGGTCGGCGAGCGTTGGACCCTGCTCATCATCCGCGAACTGCTGTTGCGTCCGCGCCGTTACAACGAGTTGCTGGACGCCCTGCCCGGCATCGGCACCAACCTGCTGGCTGACCGGCTGGCGTTCCTCACGGCAGCAGGGTTGATCGAGCCGCTCGAACCGGGCCGCCGTACCGCCGGCTATGCGCTGACGGAACTCGGCCGCAGCCTGCACGAGCCGATCCTCGGCCTGGCCCGGTTCGGCCTGATGATCGGCGGCAACCAGCCGCACCAGGGGGGTGAGGCGGTGCGGGCCACCTGGGCCGCGCTCGCGATCGAGGCGATGATTGACAGCGATCGCGCGTCGCAGGTGGACGAGGTCTACCAGTTCGAAGTCGACGGCGAGGTCTTTCACGTGGCCGTCGTCGACGGCTGCGCGTCCACGCATCCTGGTCCGGCCGAGGCCCCGGCGCTGGTCGCCAGGACCGACGCGCGCACCTTCTTCGACCTTGGCATGCGTCGGCTCGACCCGATCGAGGCAGTGGTCGGCGGCGCGGTCCAGATCACCGGGTCTCCCGCCGCGGTACCCCGTTGCCTTCGCCTGATCGGGCTCGGCCCGCAGCAGCCCACCCTGGCGCCGCCCGGCGGTGTCAAGCCGCCTGCCCCGCCCGTGCCCGCTAAGCCGGTCGCCGGCAAGAAGGTAACCGTCCGGCGCTGACTTCATTTGCGCGTGCTATGTCTCTGACACGCTTGGTGTTTTCGAGCTTGCTCAAAGGAGAGTAGGGACGATCGCGTCCGAGGGTCACTTTAAAAACCCGTGGTAGATTCCTGCTGTCGATCAGGCTGCGCAGGGAGGCCGCGGTGAGCCAGAGCGTACGTGCAGACGAATGGATCGGCCCGTCGCGACCACCCGGGAACCCGCCGGACTCACCGCTGCGTGAGGCGTCGTGGGAGACCATCCGGGCGATGTTCGCGCTCGATCCGCGCACCACGCATCTCAACACCGGCACCGTCGGTGCCATGCCACACGAGGTGCTGAACACTATCGACCAGGTCACCCGGGAGTTCACCGGCGGCCTCATGGACGTGTACCGACCGGCCATGTTCACCGAGTACCGCGAGGCGATCGGCCGGTCCTACGGTGTCGACGGCGACGAGATGGTGATCTGCCACAACGCCACCGAGGGCGTGGCCCGCATCATCAACGGACTCGACCTGCACACGGGTGACGAGGTCATCACGACCAGCCACGAGTGCTACTCCGTGCTGTCCAACTTCAACCTGCTGCGCAACCGGCACGGCATCGAGCTCACCGTGCTCACCCCGCCGTCCGGCTACGACGTGCGGGCCGAGGAAATCATCGAGATGTTCGAGAGGGCCATCACACCGCGTACCAAGGTGCTGGCCTTCGCCGGGATCACCCTGTTCACGGGCACGCTCATGCCGGTCCGGGCGCTCTGCGAGCTGGCCCAGCGGCACGGGCTCACCACGGTCATCGATGGCGCGCTGCTGCCCGGGCTCTTCAACTGTGACCTGCGCGCCATCGGCGCCGACTTCATCGCGTGCTCCGGCTCGAAATTCCAGTGCGGTCCGCTGGGCACCGGCCTGCTGTACATCCGGAACAAGGTGCACCCGGAGCACAATCCGTTGCCGCTACCGACGTTCTGGCCGGTCATCTCCACCTGGTACCCGATGATGGGCAGCCCGCCGCCGCGCACCCGCACCTCCGTGGAGAGCGACAACATCGGCGACTACCTGCAAAGCGCCGGCAGCGCGAACCTGGCCCGGGGCGCCGCCTTGGCCAAGGCGTGCGCATTGTGGGACCAGATCGGGCGCGACCGCATCGAGCATCGAACCATGACGCTCGGCAACTACTGCCGCCGGCGGATCGCGGAGAGCTTCGGCACGCAGGCCATCTACTCGCCCGGCGCCGACCCACGACTGCGCTCGCCGCTCGTGGCGTTCAACCCGTTCCGGCGCCCCGAGGACGCCTGGAACATCAAGAAGTTCATGGCGTACGTGGACCGGCTGGAGGGCGAACACCGCGTGTGGTCCCGCTGGACGGAGTTCGACGTGCCCGGCTCGCCGCATCAGCACTATGCCGCACGGCTGTGCACGCATCTGTTCAACTCTGAGGACGAGATCGACCGGACGGTAGAGATCCTGGTGAAGCTCGCTGACGACATGTCGTGAGCGCTGGTAACCCGAGGATGGTGAGGATGACCCGAACCCTGCGCCTCTACGGCACCGGTGGCGTTGATGACCTTGATCCTGTGGCCGCGCACCACCCGGCGGCCGCTCAGCTGACCCGGCTGTACGCCCGTCAGTTGTTCACCTACGCCGCCGAACGTGACCTGCGTGACTGGCGTGCGGTCGCACCCGTACCCGACCTCGCGCTCGCCGTGCCGTCGACGTACAACGCCGGCGTCGGTGCCAGCCACCGGTCCTACGTGGTTCACCTGCGCCCCGGCGTGCTCTGGGACACTGCGCCCGGGCGCCCGCTGACCGCCCACGATGTGGTGCGGGGCATCAAGCGGATGGCCAACCCGGTGCTCCGCCCGCCCGGCCTGGTCTACTTCACCAGCACGATCCGGGGCATGGCGGAGTACTGCGATCAGTACGCGGCATCGGTACCGGCCGCCAACCCGAGCGCGGCGGCGCTCAAGGAGTTTCAGGACGCCAACGACATCCCCGGCGTGTTCGCCCTCGATGACAGCACCGTGGTGTTCGAGCTGTTCCGCCCCGCCGTCGACTTCATCGACATCCTGGCCCTGCCCTGCGCTGCGCCGGCGCCCGAGGAGTACGACAAGTTCATTCCCGGCAGTCCGCAGCTGCGAGCGAACCTGCGCTCGAACGGCCCGTACCGCTTGGTCGACGCCGACCCCGGCCGGAGGCTGCTCTTTGGGCCGAACCCGGCATGGCGGCAGGACACCGACCCGGTACGGGGCAGGCACGCCGAGCACATCGAGGTGACTGTCACCCCGGAGGCCGCGGATGCGGCGGATCTGCCCTTCGGCCCCGCGGTGGCTCGGCGGGAGCCGCCCGGTCCCGGCGACGACCTGGGCTGGATGCTCGACCCGTACCTCGTGGTCAACCTGCGTAGCCCGAATGCTGGCGGTGCGATGCGCGATCCGGTGGTACGACGGGCCATCGGCGTCGCCATCGATCGCACCGCGCTGCGCGATCTCGTGGCAGAGTTCGATCCGGGCTCCCTGGCGCGGGCCGCGGACGGTGTCGTGCCGCCCGGCAACGACGGGTATGCCGAGGGCATCGACGACGCGGGCTGTGCCGGGGATCCGGAGCGCGCGCGGCGCCTGCTGCGCGAGGCCGGCTACGAAGACGACGTGGACCTCGTCGCACCGCACGCGGACACCGACCGGGATGCTCGGATCGCTCGACGGTACGCCGCCGACCTCGAGCGGGCCGGCTTCCGGGTCCGGTTGGTCGCTCTGCCCGGCGCCGACTATCACCGCCTGCTGGCGGACCCGGCCCGGGGAAGCGCGGGGGAGTGGGACATCGCCGCGGCCTCCCGGTCGCCTGACTGGTACCACGGCAACGGCCGGGTCTTTCTGCAGCCCATGTTCCACTCTGGCCCCACCGGCGGCACGGCCAACTGGGGTGGCTACCGCGATGCCGAGGTGGACGCGCTCATCAATCGTGCGCTCGGCGCGAGCGTGCCGGCGCAGGCGAACCGGATCTGGCAGGAGGTGCAGCAGCGTGTGCTCGCGGATGCAGCTGTGATTCCACTGGTGTTCCGCAAGCCAGGCGGGTATCCGCTCGGGTCGCGCGTCTGCGACGCGATATCGCTGCCGACTCTCGGTAGCGCGCCGGACCTATCGCTCGTCCGGCTCGCGCCGGCCGCCTGAGAGGGAGCTGGCATGAATGATGATCCGGTCGTTCGCGACTACCTGGCACTCGGGCTGCGGCTGGGTCGCCTGGTGGACGGGTTCGTCGACTGCTGGTTCGGTGACCCGCAGCTCGCCCGGCAGATCGAGGACGAGCCGTTGAGCACGGCATCCGCTCTGATCGACCAAGCGAAGCGGCTGCACGTCGCGCTGGCCGACAGCGGGTTGTCTCCGCAGCGACAGTCGTACCTGAGCGCCCAGGTGCAAGCGCTGGAATGCTCGGCGCGCCGGCTCGCCGGCGAGGAAATCAGCTTCCTGACCGAGGTCGAGCGCTACTTCGAGGTGCCCGTCGCGCCTGGCGACCCGGAACGGTACGCCGCGGTGCACGACGAAATCGACGAGTTGCTGCCCGGCCCTGGCGACCTGCAGTCCAGGGTGGATGCGTTCTACGACGCGAACGCGGTGCCGCCCGACCGGCTGGAGGCTGCCGTACGGGCGGTCAGCGCCCAGTTGCGCGCCCGCACCCTCGCCGTGTTTCCGCTGCCCGAGCGGGAACGAATCGAGTACGAGGTGGTGACCGACCGCCCGTGGAACGCATTCAATCGCTACCACGGCGACTTCCGCTCGGTGGTAACGCTCAATGCGGAGGCCGGCCGCGCGATCGGGGCGTTGCCCCTGCTCATCAGCCACGAGTCCTACCCAGGGCACCACACCGAACATTGTGTGAAGGAGGCGACGCTGGTCCGCGGGCGGGGCGAGACGGAGCACGCCATCTCGCTGGTGAACACGCCGCAGTGCCTGATGGCCGAGGGCACCGCCGAGGTGGGCGTAACCGCGCTGCTGGGCGCGGGCTGGGGCGCGTGGACCGAGGCGATCCTGGCCGACCACGGCGTGACCATAGACGGCCCGCTCGTGGAGCGGATGGTCGCTCTGGTACGCGAGCTGCTGCCGGCCCGCCAGGACGCGGCGATCCTGTTGCACGACCGGGGTGCCGACCTCGACACGGCCGCCGATTACCTGAGGCGATGGCTGCTGCTACCGGAGGACAGGGCGCGGCACATCGCCCAGTTCCTCGCCGACCCGTTATGGCGCGCGTACTCGGTGACTTACGTCGAGGGCGCGCGGCTGGTCGGGGAGTGGCTGTCCGCAACTGCGGTCGACGGCGCCGCCATCGAGCGGTACCGGCGTTTGCTGGCGGAGCAGTTGCTGCCGTCGACGTTGCGTGCCGAGCTGAACCGCGTGGAGGTGCCATGAACGAACGAGAATCGGCGCTCTTCCTGTATGAGGAGGCCATGGGGTACACATACGCCGCGGCGCTGCGCGCGGCTGCCGAGCTCGGTGTCGCGGACGCCATGGCGGACGGTTGGTGTACCGCCGCCCAGCTGGCGGAAGCGGTTGGTGCCGACGCGGGCCGGCTGCGGCGGGTGCTGCGATTGCTGGCCGCGCGCGGCATCGTTATGGAGGACGGCGCCGGGCGCTTCGCGCTGACCGACCGGGGTGCCGCGCTGCGCAGCGACGCCGCGGTGCCGGCGCGGTCCGGCGTGCTCATGTTCACCGACACCATGTTCTGGACGATGGCTCACGAGGCGGCGCGGGCGGTCGCCGACCCGCAGCCGTCGTTCGCGCAGGTGTTCGGCCGGTCGCTCGGCGAGTATTTCGACGCCGACCCGGACATCGAGGCGCTCTACTACGACGGCATGGCTACCGTCTCCGACGCCGAGCATCCGCTGCTCGTCGCCGCCTACGATTTCCCCGAGGAGGGCGTCGTGGCGGACATCGGCGGTGGCCGCGGCGCGTTCCTGCAGAGCGTACTGCTGGCCCGCCCGCGCCTGCGGGGTGTGCTGCTCGACCAGCCGCACATGGTCAAGGAACACCGGCTGGACGCATCAGCGGTGGCGGGGCGCGCGGAAGTGCTGGCGGGCGATTTCCTGGCCGACGTGCCCGCCGCCGACGTGTACCTGCTCAAGCGGATCCTGCACAACTGGGACGACGAGCGCAGCATCCGCATCCTGAGCAACTGTCGGCGGGCGATGCGCCCGGACGGGCGGGTGCTGGTCATCGACGCAGTGATCCCGGACGGTGACGAACCGCACCAGAGCAGGCAGATGGACTTCATGATGCTCGCCGCGCTCACCGGTCAGGAGCGTTCAGCCGCAGAGCTGCGCCCGCTGTTCGACGCCGCGGGACTGCGGGTGACCCGGATCATCCCAACCGCGTCGCCCGTGGCGATCGTAGAGGGGCGGGCGGCGTGATCGGCGAGGAACCGCGCTTCGGTGGGACGCTGCGCTACTACGGGCCGGGCGGCATGGACCACGTCGATCCCGCGAGCGCCTACTACGCCTTTTCCCACCAAATAATTCGGCTGTTCGCGCGGCAGCTGTTCGGATATCCCTCCACCACGGATTCGTCCGCGCTGGTCCCGGTGCCCGACGTGGCCGCGGAGGTGCCCACGGAGGCGAACGGTGGGGTGAGCGCGGACGGACGGCGGTACACCATCCGCCTGCGCGGTGGGGTCCTCTGGGACAGCGTGCCACCGCGACCGGTCACGGCGCACGACTTCGTCCGCGGGTTGAAGCGGATGGCAAACCCGGTGGCGGGTGCGGGCGCCATCGCCTACTACACGAGCACGATCGTGGGGATGACGGAGTTCGTCGAGGGCTACCGGGCCGCGTTCGATGGTGTGGAGGCGACAGCGGCGCGGCTGGCCAATTACCAGAACACGAACGAAATCGCGGGTTTGCGCGCGGCCGATGACCGAACTCTCGTTATCGACCTCGTCCGCCCGGCCAACGATCTGCTGAACATCTTGGCTATGCCGTTCGCCTCGGCCGCACCCGAGGAGTACGACCAGGTCGTACCGGACAGCCCGGAGTTCATCGCGAACATCCGGTCCAACGGTCCGTACCGGCTAACCGGTTTCGAGAACGGCAAGTTTCTTGCCATGGAGCGCAACCCGGCCTGGCGGGCGGACTCGGATCCGCTGCGGCGCCAGTACATCGAGGGCATCGAGGTGCGCATGGAGCCGGCCACGGACGAGCAGGTGCGCCAGGCCATCGATTCTGGCGCCGCCGACCTGTCCTGGGGGGCTGCGGTGATCAGCGACGACCGCCGGCCTCCGGACGCCGGCCGGCACCTCGGGTATGCGCTTAACCCGTACCTGGTCTTCAACTTCCGCAGCCCGAACGAGGGCGGCGCGATGAGCAGCCTGCTGGTGCGCCGGGCGATCGCGTACGCCGTCGACAAGGCCGCCATCGTCCGGCTCTTCGACGGCATGGACGTGGGTACGTTCAGCCAGCCGGCGCACACCGTGATCCCGCCGGGCAACTTCGGGCACCGCGAGTACGATCCTTACCCCACCGAAGGCGACCGGGGCGACCCCGGACGGTGCCGGGGCCTGCTCGCACAGGCCGGGTATCCGGACGGCATCCGGATTCGGGTGCCGTACCGGGAGGACGCGGTGCACGCCGACGTCGCCGCCTCCTTCGCGGCCGATCTGGCCAAGGGCGGTATCGCGGTCGACCTCGTGCGTGTGGGCTCCACCGACGAGTTCTATCGGCTGCTGCAGGACCCGGACCGGGCGCTGGCCGGCGAGTGGGACCTGGCCGCCGCGTCGTGGACGCCGGACTGGTACGGCAACAACGGGCGGGCGTACATCCAGCCGATGTTCCAGTCCAATTTCGCCCGCGGTACGAGCAACTACGGCGACTACCGCAACCCGGACGTGGACAGGCTCATCGACGAGGCGCTGGCCGAGCGCGATCCCGAACAGGCCGCCAACCTGTGGCATGAGATCGACCGCCGGCTCATGGCGGATGTGGCCATCGTGCCGGTGGCGGCGTGCGAGCCGATGATCCGCCACCGCGCGAGCGCCCGAGTGCGCAACGCCATCCCGATGCCGCAGATCGACCGGTGGTACGACGCGGCGAACCTATGGCTGGACCCGCCGTCCTGAGGACCTACCAGCCGGATCGGATGGTGTCGACGATGTGGCGCCGGTCCTGATCAGTCAGCCACCAGCCGACCGGTATGTGCACCAGGCGGTCGTGCACCTTGTCCAGGCCGGGCAGTTCCTCCCGGACGTCCGCCATGCAGGAGTGCGCGTCGTTGCGCCGGCACATCACACTGGTCGCGATGCCCGCAGCGGCGAGCTTTCGCATGAAACCGGGGCGGTCGTCGACCTTGAGAGGGTAGAGCCAGAACGACGGCTCGCGGTCGGCTGCATGCTCGATGTGTTCCAGCCCGGGTACGCCGGCGAGCTCGCGGTCGAAGAATGCAGCGTTGGCGCGGGTGACACTGAGCAGATCATCCACGATTTCGAGGTTGGCCAGGCCGATCGCCGCGGAGATCTCATTCATTGTGAACCGGTAGCCCCAGTGCTCGACATCGTAGTCGCCGGAAACGCGGTCGGCATGACGGTCGATGCCGTGCCAGCGGCGTAGCCGGACGTGGCGCTCGGTGGACGCGTCCGGCAGCACCAACAGTCCACCGCCGCCACTGCTGAGCAGCTTGATGGGGCCTAGGCTGTAGACGCAGATGGTTCCGTGGTTGCCGAGCGGGCGGCCGCCGTAGCTGGCGCCGAACGCCTGCGCGGCGTCCTCAACGACCAGCGGGCGCCGGCCATACCGGTCGGCTGCCTCGTCCACGACGGTGTGCAGTCTGGCCAGGTCGACCGGGTAGCCCGCCCAGTCCACCACGACGACGGCGCGCGTGGCCGGGGAGATTTTGGCTGCCAGATCGTCGAGGTCCATGGTGAGCGTCGCGGGGTCCACGTCCACCCAGCGGATGCGCAGTCCGTTTGCGAGGATCGGCCAGTTGGTGCCCTCGAATGTGAGCGGCGTGGTGAGCACTTCACCGGTTGCGGGCTCTTCGCCGGGCGGCCGGGCGGCCAGGCTGAATGCGAGGTGCAGGGCGGAGGTCGCGCAGTTGACCGCCACCACCCGGGAATTGCCCAGCCGCCGGCCCAGCGCCTGCTCGAACTCGTCGACGGTGGGTCCGTGCTCGAGCCGTCCACTGCTCAGTATGCGCGCGATGCGGTCGAGCGCTTTCGGGGAGGTCGCCGCCTTGGACACCGGTATCATGGCCTGCTCCTCGACTCGCAATCGCCGTTGCATCTTTAGCCTATGAATCTAAAGCGCCTCTCCGGGCGCAGGCAAGACGATGCAGGCTTGGCGCTGGGTAGCTTGACTTACATATGGTAATGTTCAGCTTCAAGCCACTGGCAGTCGCGCTGGAGGAGAGCACATGCGGCACGACACGGGGCTCTACACCCAGTTGGGTCGCACCGGCCTCAAGGTCAGCAGACTGTGCCTGGGTACCGTGAACTTCGGCGGCCGCGTCGAGGAGCCGCAGGCGCACGCGTTGATGGACCACGCCTTGGAATGCGGCATCAACTTCCTGGACACCGCGAACATCTACGGATGGCGAGTCCACAAGGGATATACCGAGGAAATGATCGGCCGCTGGTTCGCGGCGAACCCAGGGCGCCGGGAAGAGGTCGTGCTCGCCACGAAGGTGGGCAACCCAATGGGAGACGGCCCGAACTCGTCCGGCCTGTCGGCCCGGCACATTATCAGGGCCTGCGAAGCCTCATTACGCCGGCTCGGCACGGACTGGATAGACCTCTACCAGATGCACCAGGTTGACCGCACCGTCGGCTGGGACGAGGTGTGGCAGGCGATGGACCTCCTCATCCAGCAGGGAAAGGTGCGCCACATCGGCTCCTCGAACTTCGCGGGATGGAACATCGTCGCGGCGCAGGAGTCTGCGCGTCGAAGGAATCTGCTCGGTCTGGCTTCCGAGCAGTGCCTGTACAACCTCTACACGCGCCACGCTGAATTGGAGATCATTCCCGCTGCACGTGCTTACGGCGTCGGAGTACTCGTCTGGTCGCCACTGCACGGCGGACTGCTCGGCGGCGTACTCGCGAAGCTGGCGGCGGGGACCGCGGTGAAGTCGGCACAGGGCCGGTCGGCGCAGGCGCTCGCCCACCGGCGCGGCCTCGTGACCGCCTACGAGCGGCTCTGCCGCCACCTGGGCCGGGATCCCGCAGAACTCGCCCTCGCGTGGGTGGCACAGCATCCATCGGTGACGGCGGTGGTGATCGGCCCGCGCAACCCGGCCCAGCTCGACGCCGCTCTGCGCGCTCTCGACGACGGAGCGACCGACGTCGAAATGGAGGAGCTCGACCGCCTTTTCCCGGCGGTCGGCAGGGGCGGCCCGGCGCCGGAGGCATGGGTGACGTAGGACTGGTGAGGCCCGGGACATGGCCTGCGCCGACGAACAATTCCTACTTCGACTCTTCAGCCGCAGGAGGAACAGTGGTGCGCCGACACGTGGTCGGCATGCGAATCGGTGAGCTCGCACGGCGCAGCGGCGTGGCCATCCCGACCATCAAGTACTACCTGCGTACGGGCCTCCTCGCGCTGGGTACGGCCACCGCACACAATCAGGCACTCTACGACAGCTCACACCTGCGGACGCTGCGACTCGTCCGCGCGTTGACCGGCATCGGCGGCCTGTCCGTGGACGCCACCCGTGCCCTCCTCACCGCCGCCCGCGACGCCAATGTGGCGGTGGCCGACCTGGTTGCCATGAGCGAACGGGCAAGCATGCCAAAGCCGCGCGACCGGATTGACTCGCATGCCCGGCGCGACGCGGAGCAGCTGGTGATGTCAGTGATCGGCACGCAGGGATGGCAGGTGCGGCGGGACGGGCAGGCGTTAGCGCGACTCATGGACATCTGCACCGCCGCGCATCTCCTGGAGGTCAACGAAATCGGCGACGTCCTCTCGCGTTACGCCGAGGCCGCTGGCCGCTTTGCCGCCTGCGATGCTGTCACGGTCGCGGCAATCGCGCAGCCGATGGCCTCCGGCGCGCGAGATAGAGCGGCGGCGCGCGAGGCGCTGGTTGTCGCAATCGTGCTGGGCGGCGCGCTGCAGGCCGCGATGCGCAGCCTCGCGCTGGAGGACGCCCTGACACGCGTGCCACCTGCCGACGCGTCGCGGGCGGGTGCTGCTGAGGTGTGAGGGAGGAACAGCATGGGGGACTGGCAAGTGGTCGACGAAACCCTGTACAGCAAAGGCGCCAATCCGTTGGGCAACACCTTCTACGGATATCGGCGAACGCAGCTGCGGCTCCCTGATGGCCGGCCCGCCGTGTATCACGGGGTAATCCTCGGCGAGGTAGTCTTCGCGGTTCCGCTGGAGGAGGATCTCACCGTACACCTGGTAGCCCAGCGCCGTCCCAACGCGCGCACCCCGGCCGAGCGGGACGTACCGTGTGTCCTCGAACTTCCCGGCGGGGGGCCCGATCCGAGCCTGTCCCTGGCGGCGTCAGCTGAGAAGGAGATGTGCCAGGAGATCGGGCGCCGAGCCCGCCAAATGGAGCAGCTCGGCGTACTGATGACTGCGGTCGGTATTGCGGACGAGCGAGACACGATCTTTCTCGCTACCGGGCTCTACCCGGCCGTTGATGAGAGTCACGACGAGGCGACCGAGCAGGACCTCGTCGTGGTCAGCGAACCCTTTGGTCGGTTGTATGACCGCATCCGCGACGGGTCCGCGCCGGTGTCCGGGCAGACGGTCGCCGCGCTCGCCCTGCTTGCCGCCCGGCTCTGAGCCGCCGTTCCATCGGCGCGCCTCCCGGGGCGATCCTTGCCACTCGCGGCCCGGGCGGTCGTTGTGGGGTCTCGGGCCGACCATGGCTCGCTCTGTGCAGTTGTTACAACTACCACGACCCCAGCCCATGAAACCATGTGTTTTTTAAGTATCGGGTGCGGCGGGATGTATCAGGAAACGCGGCGCGCCGAGTTTGAGGCCGCCTTCGGCAGGCCGACCAGACGGCGTAGCGGAGCCGCAGCGAGCACCGGCGGATCGAGGTCCCAGGGTGCCCGCAGGGCCACCACCACCGGCGCGTGCCGGCCCGGACCGAGCCGAACCGGGACGTCGGCGACCAGCCGGCTGCCCGGTGCATCATCGATCAGGGCATCGGTCAGCGGCACTCCCGACTCGACCACGACCACCCGTAGCCGGTACAAGCCGGGCGCCGTTGCCAGCAGCGCAGTCCCGCCGGTGGAGCGCACCGCCCAGGTGACACGAGCGTCATCCTGGGTGGGTTCCAGGCCCGCGATCAGGCACCCTTCCGGGACGTCGCCGGTGACTGTCACGGCGAGCTCGCCGACGCCGCTCGGGACCGGCCAGGCCGGCGCGAAAGCGTATCCGTCCCACCGCTGACCAGCCAACTGCCTCGCCAGATGCCGGAACCGCGCCGGTGGCTCGCCGACCAGCCGCGTGAACTGGGTGGTGAAGGTGCCCGCGCTGGCGTATCCCACCTGGGATCCGACCGCCGCCACCGTGAGGTCGGTGTGCAACAGCAGCCGGCGCGCCTCGGCCATCCGCAGAGCGGCCAGGAACCGGGCCGGGGTCAGCCCGGTGGCCTCGCGGAACAGCCGGTGGAAGTGGAACGGGCTGAACAGGGCCATACGGGCCAGATCCGTGAGCGAAAGCTGCTCACAGAGGTTGTCCCGCATCAGTTCAATGGCGCGTCGCACGGCTGCGGTGCGGCCGTTGGAGCAGGGCGACATGGGAGCGGCAACGGGCATGGCGATCGGCTCCTCGGTCGGGGACGGATCGTGTCGAGTCTGGTGACGGCATCTTGACGACTTCTTGATCGACCCGATCGGGAACCACATACGGCAACTTGAAAGATGACAGCAAACCCGCCGGCCGCAAAGCATGGACGATAGTCGGCCAATCGAATGGGGGGCGTCATGGTCAATGTCTGGCGACGGCTGCGGCAAGCGGTCCTTACCCCGAGCGTGCGCCAGACCCACCTTGACGTCCGGGGATTCCGGGCCAAGGATGCCACCGCACAGGACCTGCTCGAGGAGATTGGCGTCTCGTTCCTGATCGGCTTCCGGCACGCTGTCGGGGCGCGAGATGCGGCGGAGACCGGGCGCCTCCTCGATGGGGTACGGCGGGAGTTTCGCGGATTCGCGTACGAGGGGGCCGGTATGGGCCTGGCCCTGCTGGACGGGATGTCCCCGGGCGGCCCCCGCCGGATCGAGGCGTTCCTCGCGGGTCCGGCCGCGGAGCACACCTACATGGTGCATGTGGGGGTTGGCTGGGCGCTGGCCCGGCTGCCCCGGGCGCGATGGCGCGCCGCGCTGCCCCCGGATCGGCTGCTTCGCTGGCTGGCGCTCGATGGCTACGGCTTCCACCAGGCGTACTTCCACACGGCGAAGTACGTCCACGCCCAGCAGCGCGGGCCCGACCCGCGGCTGCCCGGCGATCCTGGCGGCTACTCGCAGCGAGTAGTCGACCAGGGCATCGGCAGGGCGCTGTGGTTTGTCGAGGGCACCGACGTCGCCCGGGTGGCCGGCCGCATCGATACGTTCGACCCGCAGCGGCGCGGTGACCTGTTCAGCGGAGCCGGGCTGGCGGCCACGTACGCTGCGGGCGCCAGCACCAAGGAGCTTCTGCTGTTGCGGGAGCGAGCCGGCGCGCACCGCGCGGACCTGGCGCAGGGCAGCGCCTTCGCGGCGAAGGCGAGGCTGCGGGCCGGCTTGGCGGGGCCCGGCACAGCGGCCGCGACCGCCGTGTTGTGCGGCACCACGCCGGAGGCCGCGGCAGCAGTGACTGACAAGGCTCTCGCCGACCTGGCCGCCGCCCCCGACATCCCCGCGTTCGAGGTGTGGCGTCAGCGAATTGCCGGCGAATTGCTGCCGGTCGGAGGGTCGTGAGCGGTGCAGACAATTCAATGGTCTCGTCGAAGTACCACCCGCGGCGGCAAGCTCAAAGGCCGTCGTCGGCCGTTGCGGCGAGGAACGCTCGGCAGCGGCAGCCCCGGCCGACCGCCGTTCTCGCCTGCGATATCACAGGAGGTCGTAGGGGTATGAGGATCGCGATCGTCGGAATCGGCTGCCGGTACCCGGACGCGGCTGGACCGGAGCAACTCTGGGAGAACGTTGTCGCCGGTCGCCGCGCGTTCCGCCAGATCCCCGGCGAGCGGCTCAACCTCGACGACTACTGGTCACCGGACCCCACCACGCCGGACCGGATGTACGCCCGGACTGCCGCGGTCCTCAAGGACTACGAGTTCGACCGGGTTCGGTTCCGCACCGCCGGCAGCACCTACCGGTCCACCGACCTCACCCACTGGCTCGCCCTAGACGTCGCGGCGCAGGCCCTTGCCGACGCTGGCTTCCCCGACGGCCGCGGCCTGCCGGCCGAACGCACCGCGGTCATCGTGGGCAACACCCTGACCGGCGAGTTCAGCCGGGCCAACGTGCTGCGGCTGCGCTGGCCGTACGTCCGCCGGGTGGTGGCCGCCGCACTGCGCGACAGCACCGACTGGGATGACCTGCGGTTGGCCGGCTTCCTCGACCGGCTTGAGGCGGACTACAAGCACCCGTTTCCGCCTCCGGACGAGGACACCCTGGCCGGGGCCCTCGCGAACACTATCGCCGGCCGGATCTGCAACCACTTTGATCTTGGCGGCGGCGGATACACGGTGGACGGGGCCTGCTCCTCATCGCTGCTGTCCGTGGCGACCGCTTGCGACCGGCTCACTGACGGCGACGTCGACATGGCCCTGGCCGGGGGCGTGGACCTGTCGATCGACGCGTTCGAGCTGGTCGGTTTCGCCAAGACCGGCGCGCTCGCCCGGCGCGAGATGCGGGTCTACGACCGCGGATCCAACGGGTTCTGGCCGGGCGAGGGCTGCGGCATGGTGGTGCTCATGCGCGAGGCCGACGCGCTCGACCAGGGACGGCGCGTCTACGCCACGGTGGCCGGGTGGGGCATCTCCAGCGACGGCCGCGGCGGCATCACCCGGCCTGAGGCGGACGGCTATCGGCGCGCACTGGATCGCGCATACCGGCGGGCGGGCTTCGGCATCGAAACCGTCGCCCTGTTCGAGGGGCACGGGACCGGGACGGCGGTCGGCGACGCCACCGAGCTGCGCGCCCTCACCGCAGCCAGGCGGGCGGCGGCCGCTGCCGAACCGGCCGCCATCGGCACCATCAAGGCGATGATCGGGCACACCAAGGCCGCGGCCGGGGTGGCCGGACTGATCAAGGCCACCCTCGCGGTGCACCACGGCACCATCCCACCAACGGTGGGTTGCATCGACCCGGATCCGCAGCTGACCGAGGAGGGAGCGGCGTTGCGAGCGCCGCGTTCCGCCGAGGATTGGCCGGCCTGGGCCCCCCGCCGTGCCGGGGTGACCTCGATGGGCTTCGGTGGCATCAACACGCACGTAGCTGTGGAGGCGGCCGGCATGCCTGCCGCCCGGCCCGCCACCCGGCATCGGGTGCTGGCCCGCGGTCTGCAGGACGCCGAGCTGCTGTTGCTGGACGCGCCGGGCCTGAGCCAGCTGCACGCCGCGGCCGCTCGACTGCGTAGCGAGGTCGCGCGGCTGTCCTACGCGGAGCTCGGCGACCTGGCTGCCGTGCTTCGGGCGTCGCTCACCGGGGCGCGCCGGCGCGCAGCCGTCGTGGTGCGCAGCCCGCAAGACGCTGTCGCCAAGCTCGACGCCCTGCTGGCGGCGCTGGACGAGGGGCGCCTTGACGCGGTGGAGCCGGTTGCGGGCTATTTCCTCGGGCACGCCGACGGGGCGGGCGGCCGGCTCGGTCTGCTGTTCCCTGGGCAGGGATCGGGCCGCGGGACGACCGGCGGCGCTCTGCGGCGACGGTTTCCGGTGGCCGAGGAGGTTTACCGTCAAGCCGTCTTGCCCACCGGACGCGATGCGGTGGCGACCGAGGTCGCCCAGCCGCGGATCGTCGCAGGGTCGCTGGCCGGGCTGCGCGTGCTGGCCAACCTGGGGCTGTCGGCCCGGGTGGCGCTCGGGCACAGCCT
Organism: Micromonospora sp. NPDC003776; assembly: GCF_053605645.1. Lineage (NCBI taxonomy): Bacteria > Bacillati > Actinomycetota > Actinomycetes > Micromonosporales > Micromonosporaceae > Micromonospora > Micromonospora sp. NPDC003776. Next base: position 14,374 of record NZ_JBSGJR010000016.1, on the reverse strand, counting down.
AGGTGAGTTGTCTGCCCTGCACTGGGCTGGTGCCCTCGATGAGGCGGCGCTGGTCCGCATCGCGGCCCATCGGGGTGCGGTAATGGGCCGGGTCTCGACGCCCGGAACGATGGTCGGGCTGGCCACCGGGGCGGACACCGCGCAGGCGCTCATCGGCGGTGAGCCCGTCGTCATCGCTGGCCTGAACGGCCCTGGACAGACGGTTGTCGCCGGGCCAGCCGATGCGGTCGAACGTGTTTGCGCCGCAGCCGAGCGGACGGGGATTCGCCATGCCCGCCTGGCCGTGTCCCACGCCTTCCACTCGCCGCTGATGGCGCCGGCCGCCGACGCCTTCGGCGCCTGGCTGGCGGACCAACCGTTCGCCGCGCCGACGAAGCGGGTCATCTCCACCGTCACCGGCCGTCCGCTGAGCGCGGACGCGGACCTGCGATCCGTGCTACGGGCACAGATCACCGAGCCGGTGCGCTTCGCCGGCGCAGTGTCCGTGGCCGCCGCCGAGGTCGACCTGTTCATCGAGGTGGGGCCGGGCCGGGTGCTGTCCCGGATGGTGCCGGACGTGTGCGACGTGCCGGCCGTCGCCCTGGACACCGACGACGAGTCACTGGCTAGCCTGCTCTGCGTGCTGGCAGCCGCCTACGTCCGGGGGGCTCCGCCGCCGGCGTCGGAGTTCTTCAACGAGCGGCTGGTGCGGCCGCTCGACCTGGACGCCCCGGTCTCCTTCCTGGCCAATCCGTGCGAGGCAGCGCCGCAACCGGTCTTGCCCGACCTCGCGACGCTGGCCGAACCGGCTGTGCAAGGGCCGGAGCCGGGTGACGCGGGGGTCGCCTCCGGCCGGGAGGCCTTGGCCGTGCTGCGCACGCTGGTGGCCGACCGGGCGGAACTACCCGAGGAGGTGCTCTCCGACGACAGCCGGCTGCTCGACGATTTGCACCTCAGCTCGATCACCGTGGGTCAGCTGGTCAACCGGGCGGCCCGCGAACTCGGCCTGGACGCAGTGGCCGCACCGGCCAACTTCGCCACCGCCACGGTTCGGGAGCTCGCCACCGCGCTGGAGGAACTGGCCGGCTCGACCGGCCCAGACCGCGTGCCGGCCACCGTCGAGGGCGTGGCGGCGTGGGTACGCCCATTCGTCGTCGACCTGATCGAGTCGCCCTGCGCCGCCGCAGGCGGGTCCGAGCCGGACGGGCGCTGGGAGGTGCATGCGCCCCCGGCGGACCGGTTCGCCGACCGATTGCGCGCCGCGCTGGAGCAGGGCGGCGTGGGCGACGGTGTCCTGGTCTACGTCCCGGCCCGGCCCGGTCACGACGACCTCGAACGGGCGCTGCTGGGCATCCAGGCGGCGGCTCGGCAGCGCACTCCAGGTCGACTCGTGCTGGTGCAAGCTCCGGGCACGGCGGCCGGAGCCCTCGCGCGGACCGCACGGCTGGAGTATCCGCAGCTGCGGACCACGGTGGTCACCGTGGAGCCGGGCGACGACGCGATCCTCCGGGTCGTCGCCGACGTAGCGGCCACGACCGGGTTCGCCGAAACGGTGCACCACGCCGGAACCCGATACATGCCGGTGGTTCGCCTGTTGTCGGTCGACGACGGACCCGACGACGGCGGCACCCGGCTGGGATCCGATGACGTGCTGTTGGTAACCGGCGGAGGCAAGGGCATCACCGCGGAGTGCGCGCTGGCCCTGACCACCGGCACCGGCGCGGCGCTGGTGCTGTTCGGTCGGTCCGATCCGACAGCCGACGCGGAGCTGGCGGCCAACCTGGCCCGCATCGAGGCCGCCGGACTGCGGGCCAGGTACATGCGGGTAAACGTCACCGATCGCACTGCGGTCCGGTCCGCGGTGGCGCAGGCCCAGGCCGAGCTCGGTCCGGTGACCGCCGTTCTGCACGGCGCCGGGCGCAACGAGCCGACACCACTGGCCGAGTTAGACGGCGCGGCGCTGCGCCGAACGCTGGCGCCGAAGGTAGACGGGCTTGAGCATGTGCTCAGCGCGGTCGACGGTGAGCGGCTACGGCTGCTGGTCACGTTCGGCAGCATCATCGGCCGGGCCGGCCTGCCGGGGGAGGCCCACTACGCCCTGGCCAACGAGCAATTGGCCGAGCTGACGCGCGCCGTCGGAGCGGCCCGGCCCAACTGCCGGACGCTCTGCCTGGAATGGTCGGTGTGGTCCGGGGTCGGAATGGGTGAACGCTTGTCCGTGGTCGAGTCGTTGCTGCGCGCCGGGGTCACCCCGATTTCCGCCGATGACGGCGTCCGCATGCTGCGCCGCCTGCTGTGCCGCCCCGGCGTGCCGCCGATCGTGGTGGTTTCCGGGCGAACCGGCCAGGCGGATACCGTCCGTTATCACGAGCCGGAGCTGCCGCTACTGCGGTTCCTGGAGCGCACGCTGGTGCACTACCACGATGTCGAGCTGGTCACCGAGGTTACGCTGACGCCCACCACCGACCCGTACCTCGACGACCATCGGCTCGACGGCGAGCGGGTCTTTCCCGCCGTGCTCGGGCTCGAGGCGATGACCCAGGTGGCGAGCGCGCTCGTGGGAGGCGCGGACACGCCGCGGATGGAACAGGTCGAGTTCGCCCGGCCCATCGTGGTCGGCGACGACGGCACGATCGTGCGGATCGCCGCGCTGCAGACCGCTCCCGGCGTGGTCGACGTGGTGATCCGATGCGCGGAGAGCGGCTTCCGGGCCGACCACTTCCGGGCCACCGTGCGGTTCGACGCGGCTGCGGCGCACTCCGCGGTGAAACCGGCCCACGTCGGCGGCGCGCAGCCCACCCTGCTTCCGTCACGTGACCTCTACGGCAGCGTGCTCTTCCAGGACGGGCGCTTCCGCCGGGTGATGCGATACCGGCGGGTTGCGGCCCGCTACGCGGAGGCAGAGGTGGCGGCCACCGACCGGCCCGACTGGTTCAGCGCCTTCCTGCCCGGACGGCTACTGCTCGGCGATCCCGGCGCGCGGGATGCGTTCCTGCACGCCATTCAGGTGTGTGTGCCGGGCACGGCGCTCATTCCGTCCGGGGTGGACGCAATCACCGCGGCCGGTCCGAAACTCGCCCTCGCCGGGCCGGTGGTCGTCACGGCGCGGGAGCGGTCCCACACTGGCACCACCTACGTGTACGACCTCGCGGTGTGCGATTCCTCGGGCGCGGTGGTCGAGCACTGGTCCGGGTTGCGGCTGCGCGCCCTAGGCGGTCGGGTGTCGGCTCCACGTCTCGTGCCCGACCTGCTGGGGCCCTACCTGCAGCGCCGGCTGGAGGAAACGTTGGCCGTGGATGTCGCGGTCGCGGTCGCGGCGCGCCGAGGCTCGCGGCGAGACGGCGAAACCGCCGGGCTGCTTGCGGTGGCATTGGATCGGTCGGTGGAGGTGCGGTACCGGCCAGACGGCCGACCGCTGGTCGACGGCTGGGAGGTCTCCGCAGCGTATGCGCCCACGGTGGGCCTGGCGGTCGCCGCGACGGTGCCGGTCGCCTGCGACGTCGAGCCCGTCGTCGCACGTTCCGCCGAGGACTGGCGGGACTTGCTGGGCGCGCATGCCGGGCTGGCCGACCGGCTCTCGGTTGAGGTGGGTGAGCCGTGGGACACCGCGGCTACCCGAGTGTGGTGCGCGATGGAGTGCGTGCAAAAGGCCGGCCGGTTCACCGGGCCGCTCACCGTGCGTTCCGGCGGGTCCGACGGGTGGGTGTCGCTGGACGGCGGCGGGGCGCGCATCGAGACCTACCGGGCAGCGCTGGCGGACGTCACCGAACCCCTGGTTCTGGCAGTGCTCACCGAGAAGGGATGAGCCGGATGAGCGGGTGGTACGAATATCGGCACGTGGTGGGCTTTGAGGAGACGAACCTGGTCGGCAACGTCTACTACGTCAATTACCTGCGTTGGCAGGGCCGTTGCCGGGAGCTGTTCCTGCAGGAGCGGGCGCCGGCGGTGCTGGCCGAGCTAGCGGCAGGGCTGAAGCTGTTCACCCTGAAGGTGGACTGTGAGTTCCTCGCCGAGCTCACCGCGTTCGACGAGGTGTCGGTGCGGATGTCGCTGGCCGAGCTGGCCCAGACCCAGCTGGAGTTTACGTTCGACTACGTTCTGCTGCGCGACGGCGGCGAGCTGCCGGTGGCCCGCGGCCGGCAGCGAATCGGGTGTATGCACGGGCCGAACCGGCAGACCACACCCATCCGCGTGCCGACGGCGCTGGTCGAGGCACTTCGCCCGTACGGCACCCCCGATCTGCAGGGGCGATGACTTATGCGCTTCGATACCAGGCTTGTGCGGGCTGGTCAGGATCCTCAGCCGGGCACCGGCGACGTCGTCCCGGCCATCCACATCGCGACCACCTACGAGCGCCGGGTCCAGCACGAGCCGACGTACTTTTACGCGCGCGGGGAAAACCCCACCCGGGAGGGGCTGGAGTGCTGCCTGGCGGCGTTGGAGGACGCCCCGCACGCCGCGGTGTTCTCGTCGGGGCAGGCCGCCGCAGCGACCGCGTTGTCGCTGGTCGCGCCGGGCTGCACCGTGCTGGCCATGAATGACGTCTACTCCGGCACGGATGCGCTGCTGGACATGGCCGCCCAGCGGGGCGTGCGGGTGCGCTACGCCGCCCTGGACGACCCAGAGGCGGCGGCCCGGGCGCTGGTCGAGCCGGATATCGCGATGGTGTGGGTAGAGACCCCGAGCAACCCGCTACTGCGGATCGTCGACGTCGCGGCGCTGGCCGCTGCGGCGCACGACCGGGGCGCCCTCCTGGTCGTGGACAACACCTTCGCCAGTCCGGCGCTGCAGCAGCCGCTCGCGCTCGGCGCGGACATCTCGCTCTACAGCACGACGAAGTTCGTCGCCGGGCATGGTGACGTGCTGGGCGGCGCCTTGGTCTACCGCGACGACGAGTTGGACCGCGCGGTACGGGCGTACCGGACGGCGGTCGGCAATGTGCCCGGCGCCCTCGACTGTTACCTCGTGCACCGGGGGGTGAAGACGCTCGCGCTGCGGATGGCCCGGCAGGTGCGCACCGCGGGGCTGCTGGCCCGGCTACTTACCGGCCTGGCGGGCGTCGGCCAGGTCTACTACCCCGGTCTACCGAGCCATGCCGGGCAGAAGGTCGCCGCCCGGCAGATGAGCGGGCCGGGGGCGATGGTCTCGTTTGAGTTCATCGCCGGCCCGGCAGCGGAGCTGCTGGAGCGTTTCCGGGTGTTTTCCTGCGCGGTGAGCCTCGGCGGTGTGCAGTCCCTGGTGGAGTGCCCGGCGTTGATGACGCACCGGCCGTTGCCTGCCGAAATGCGCCGGGCCCGAGGCATCTCGGACAGCCTGATCCGGCTTTCGGTCGGCATCGAGGACCCGGACGACCTAGCTGAGGACCTGACCCAGGCGGTGACCGGGCCAGCCCGGTGAGGAGGGAGACAGCAAATGTACGGACAGTCGGTGACGGTTCCGGTGATACACAGCCTGCCGGCGCCCGGGGAGTACCTGTGCGGACTAGGCTGGGACGGGCGGCTGCTGTGGCATTCGGACCAGGCCGCCGGGCAGATCTATGGGGTGGACCCAGCCGATGGCCGAGTGGTGCGCACGATCGAGTGCCCGCGGTTGCGGGCTGACCTGACCTGCCACGACGGTCTGGTATGGCAGGTCGGCGGCCGACCCAAGCGCCTGCTGCTGATCGACCCGGTCACTGGGGCGGAGATCGGGGAGCGGGCGGTGCTGCCGGCCAGCGGTCGGGTGTGCGGGGTGGAGGCCGGACCGGACGGCATCTGGCTCGGCCTGTGCGGCCCCGCGGTGGTGCAGCTGCGAGACTTGGCGACCCTGGAGGTCCGCCGGGAGTTCCCCGTGGACGGCCAGCCGTCCGGAATGACCTTCCACGGTGACGTCGTGCTTTACGCAGACTTCGGTGAGAGCCTCATCCGTACGGTCGATGCGGCCACCGGCGAGCTGCGATCGGCCGTGGCGGTCGAGGGACGGCCGGTCGGCATGACATGGGGCGGCGACCTTATTTGGTACGCCGACTTCGCCGATCGCCGGCTCAAGGCGCTGCGCCCCAGCGATGTGCTTGCCGGAACGGTGTTACCCCGAGCACGTCGGGAGTGGAACTGAGACGGCCCTCAGCGGCTCGCCGCTCGCGTGGCGTAGCCGCTGCTCGCGTACCAATCGCCGCGGCCTTGCGGCAGGAGGTCCAGCAGGTTCCACACCGGGGAAAGCAGGTCTATGCCGCGCTCACTGCCGTCGGGGAAGCTGGCCGGCTGGGAGTAGGAGTGTCGCACGGCGTCGCCGTCGCGGACGAAGACGGTGATCATCGGGCGCTGGTCGCCGGTCGGGGTCTCGGCCCGCAGGTCGGCGTTGAAAGACGTGCCGTTGCTGGACAGCAGCCGCACGTTCGCCCATCCGCGGCGTCGAGCCCACTCGCGCAGCTTGCCGGGTGCCGCCTTGGCAACGACGGCGAAGCCGGTGTGCTGCGCCAGGTGCCCGGTGACGGCGTCAAAGCCGTCGACCCACATCGAGCACATCGGGCATGCCTGCTCGGCGTCGGGGTGGAACATCAGGTGGTAGATCAGCAAGGTGCGGTGCTCGCCGAACAGTTCGCTCAGCCGTCGCTGCGGGGCTGCCCCGTCGGCATCGGGTCCGACCAGGACCTCAGTGAGCGTGTAGTCGGCGACGAGGGCGCCCGGCGGCAGGGCGCGGCGGGCTGCGGCGACCCGCTCGACGTGCTCAATGAGGGCCTTCTCGGCCTCGACCAGGCGCATCCGCGCGGCGACGTAGCCCGCGCTGGCAGGGTCGGGCCACATGGGCAGGAAGCTCTCTCCCAGAGTCATGAGCTATACGCTACTCAACCGCTCGGCCTACCGCATTGTGTCGGCAGGGGCCGGAGTGCGTCCCTGAGCGCCGCTTGACCAAGTCCACGCCACTATAAAATAATCAAGCGAGCCGTCGAGGGGAGTACTTCCGTGACCGCCCCACCGTTCGACCCGACGACGTTCAAGCAGCAGCAGAGCCGTTCGTGGGACGCCATCAGTGCCGGCTGGGACACCTGGCGGGACAGCTTCGAGGCGGCCGCCGCGCCAGTCACCCGCTGCCTGCTCGATCTGGCCGGACTGTGTGCCGGGCAGCGGGTTCTGGACCTGGGTTGCGGCGTCGGTGAGCCGGCGATGAGCGCTGCGCAGGTGGTCGGGCCGTCCGGCTGCGTGGTGGGCGTAGACATCTCCCCGGAAATGGTGGCCCGGGCCGCCCGTCGAGCATCGCACCTGAGCCAGCTGAGCTTCCAGGTCGGTGACATGGAGACGTTCGAGGTCGAGCCGGGCTCCGTCGACGTCGTCCTGAGCCGGTGGGGCCTGATGTTCGCGGTGGACCGTGTCGCCGCGATGCGGCGGGCGGCCGCTGCCCTGGTGCCCGGCGGCATCCTGGCCGCCGCGGTCTGGGCAGACCCCGGCGAGAATCCGTTGCTACACCAGGGATTCGAGGTGATCAGCCGCCGCTTGGGCCTGGATGAGCCGACCCCCGGTACGCCTGGGCCGTTCACGATGGCCGATCCCGGGCTGGTTGTCGACGAGGTGCGCGCCGCGGGCTTCGCCGAGGCGGACCTTTACGCCGTGCCGGTGCTTCTGCGCCTGTCCTCGGCCGAGGCGTATGCCCGGTACACCCGCGCGGTGACCGCGCCGGCCCTGCTGGATCGGCTGGGCTGGCTCGGCGCTGACGATGGCGGGGTGTGGACGGAGGTGGCCGAGGCTGCCCAGCCTTACACCGAGCCCGGCGGTGGGGTCGCAATTCCCGGACTGGCGATGTGCATGCGCGCCGTGACGCCGAGCGCGGAGGGCAGCGGATGAGTACGTCGGTGGCCGCTCTGCGCGAGATCCTGGTTGAGGTGACCCAGGCGTATGCCGACGAGGCGGCGCGGCGCGGTGAGCTGGAACCGGTCCGGATCGCCGAGCTGATCGGCCGACGGGACGAGCCCGGCGAGGACTTCCGAGTGCGGGTCGCTGATGCCTTCGCCGCGGCCCCGCAGCGTCGGCTCACCACGGCCGTGCACGCCGGTTACGCCCGGCTCAAGGCGGAGAACCTGCGACTGCTACGCCGGGCGGCCGACGCCGGGGTGCGGATCCGGCCGTGGCGGGGCAGGGGACAGCCGTATGCGGGGTCGGCGGAGATGATCAGCGAAGTGGCCCGCACAGGAGTGCTGCACGTCTTCCTCACCGAGTCCGGGCACGGTCCCGGTCCCGCCGATCCAGGCCACCCGCTGTGCGAGCCGTCCGAGGTGCGGGTCGACGGCTTTCGGCTGCTTCACAACGACGTCTTCCGGGCCGTGCACGATATCTTCGGGCACGCGATGTCCGGTGCCGCGATGGGACCCGTCGGGGAGTTACGGGCGGCGCGGTGCCACATGGCTCTCTACTCGGCGGTGGCCCACCCGGTGCTCTTCACCGAACAGGTCGCTCAGATTTGCTGGTTCTTCTACGGCCCGCACCTGCGGGACGCGTCCGGACGCCTTCCCCGCCCCGACGAGCCGGGCTGGATACCGCCGCCCGCACGGCCGTATCCGCCGCAGAAGGTCTTCCCCTGCCCGCCGGGCCTTCTCCAGGAGTTCCGTGCGGGCCTGCCCAAGGAGGACCGATGACCAACAGCGTGCATGAGAGCCTAGCCGGGGTACGCGCCGACTTCCCGATCCTGTCCACCATGATGAACGGTCGACCGCTGGTCTACCTCGACAACGCCGCGACCACCCAGAAGCCGCGCGCGGTGCTGGACGCGATTGTCGACTACTACGAGACGGCCAACAGCAACATCGGCCGCGGCTTCTACGAGCTCAGCCGGTCCGCGACCGACCGCTACGAGCAAGCGCGGGCGACCGCGGCCGCATTCCTGAACGCCGCCGAGCCGGACGAGATCGTGTTCACCCGGGGCGTGACCGACGCGGTCAACCTGGTGGCCGACACATTCGCGGCTCGTATCCTCGGCCCCGGCGACCAGGTCGTGGTCACCGGCATGGAACACAACTCCAACTTGCTGCCGTGGCACCGGCTCTGCCAACGGCTCGGTGCACGACTGGTAGTGGCCGGCACCACCGCGGACGGTCGCCCGGACCTCGCGGCCTTCGCCGCCGCGGTGGCGCGGCCGTCGGTGCGGATGGCCGCGATCGCCCACGTGTCCAACGTCCTGGGCGCCGTGAATCCCGTCGCCGACATGGTCGCGGCGGCGCACGCGCACGGCGTGCCGGTCCTCGTCGACGGCGCGCAGGCGGTCGCGCACCGGCCGGTGGACGTGCGCGCCCTGGACGTCGACTTCTACTGCTTCTCCGGCCACAAGGTGTACGGCCCGAACGGCGTCGGGGTGCTCTACGGCCGCCGGTCACTGCTGGCCGGGCTGCCGCCGTACCAGGTGGGTGGCGGCACGGTGAAGGGCGTGCGGCTCGACGAGCCGGTCAGCTACGTCCCGGTGCCGGCCCGGCTCGAGGCCGGCACCCCGGACGTCGCCGGCGCCGTTGGCCTAGCGGCTGCCCTCGACTACCTCACCGCAGTGGGCCGGGAGACGGCCCGCCGACACGACGGGGACCTCACCGAGTACGCGCTGCGGACCCTGCCGACCGTTGCCGGGGTACGCGTCGCCGGCGATCCGGGCGCCGATCGGGCGGGCATCGTGTCCCTGGTGATCGACGGCATTCACCCGTACGACGTCGGCGGGCACCTGGATCGGCATGGCGTCGCGGTGCGCTCCGGGGTGCACTGCGCGAGCACCTTCCTGGACAGTCTCGGGCTGCTCGGCACGGTGCGCCTGTCGTTCGGCGTCTACACCACCACGTCGGACATCGACGTGGTGCGCGACGCGCTGCGCACGGTCCGCCCCGGTGACTGGACGGCAAACCACCCCACTACCCGCTTTCTCTGATGGAAACCGACATGCCTACGTACGTCCGTGAGGCTGTGCTCGACCCGGCGTTCGCCGCCGTGCCCGCCCGTGCCCTGGCCGACGCCGCACTGGCCGCTGCCGCCTCGGGCGGCGCCAGCTACGCCGACTTCCGCCTGCGTCAGGTCCGCAGCATCCGCGATCTGGTGCGCGACGGCTCGGTGGCAGACAGCAGGACGAGCACGGAGCTCGGCGTCGGCGTCCGGGTCCTGGTCGACGGTACCTGGGGATTCGCCGCCGGGACCGGGCTGACCCCGGACGACGCCGCCGCAGTGGCCGCGTCCGCGTGCGCCGTCGCGCGCGCGGCCCGGCCGCTGCGCGGTGAACCGGTGGAGTTGGCCGCCGAGCCGGGCGCCGGCGAGGCCACCTGGTTCGGCGCCTACGAGGTCGACCCGTTCGAGCTGCCTGTTGCCGAGCGGGTGGCGCCGCTGATCGACTGGTGCTCTCAGGTGCTGTCCTCCGGCCTGCAGCACGCGGACGCCTTGCTGGTGGCGGCGAAGGAGACCAGCTTCTACGCGGACACTGGCGGCGCCGCGATCACCCAGCAGCGGGTCTGGGTGCATCCGCTGGTATTCGCCGTCCGAGTCGACCGCGCGGCCGGATCGTTCGAGGTGATGCGCACGCTGGGACCGCCGGTCGCGCGCGGTTTCGAGTACCTGACCGGCACGGGCTGGGACTGGACCGCCGAACTGGCCCGCATGCCGGAGCTGCTGGCCGAGAAGGCCGCCGCGCCGCCGGTCGAACCGGGCCGCTACGACCTGGTCATCGACCCGACGAACCTGTGGCTGACGATCCACGAGTCGGTTGGGCACGCCACCGAACTGGATCGCGCGCTCGGCCACGAGGTGGCCTACGCCGGCACCACCTTCGCCACCCCGGACCTGATCGGGCGGCTGCGCTACGGGTCTGCGGCGATGACCGTGGTGGCCGACCGGACCACCCCGCACGGCCTGGCCACGGTCGGCTACGACGACGAGGGCGTGCCCGCCCGCAGCTGGGACCTGGTGCGGGCAGGCACGCTGGTCGGGATGCAAGTGGACCGGCAGAACGCCCGACTGGCCGGGCTGGCCGGATCGAACGGCTGCGCCTACGCCGACTCGTTCGCCACTGTGCCAATCCAGCGAATGGCCAACGTCTCGCTGCTACCCGACCCCGCCGGTCCCGACACCGAGGGCCTGATCGCAGGGGTGGAGGACGGCATCTACGTGGTCGGTGACCGTAGCTGGTCGATCGACATGCAGCGGTTCAATTTCCAGTTCACTGGGCAGCGCTTCTACCGGATCAAGAACGGGCGGCTGGCCGGTCCGCTGCGGGATGTGGCGTACCGGGGGTCCACCCCACAGTTCTGGGGTGCGCTGGAGGCGGTCGGTGGCCCGCAGACGTATCTGCTCTCTGGGGCCAGCCAGTGCGGCAAGGGCCAGCCGTTGCAGATCGCCGGGGCCAGCCACGGCTGCCCCGCGGCGGTGTTTCGCGGCATCGACGTGCTCAATACGGCCGGGGAGGCGGCGCGATGAGGGCGCACGAACTGGTTGAGCGAGCTCTGGCCGCCACCCGGTCGAGCGGGTGCGTGGTCATCGTTGACGACGAGAGCTCCGCGAACCTGCGGTGGGCGGCCAATGCGTTGACCACCGACGGCGCCTCAGCGCGGCGCCGGGTCACGGTCATCGCCACTGCGGAACGGGCGGGTGGGACAGCGACCGGCTCCGTGTCGTACACCGGTGCGGTGGATACAAGGCTGATCGCCGATCTGGTCGGCGCCGCGGATCAGGCGGCTGCCGAGGCTGTCGCGGTGCCCGATGCGCCGCCGCTGGTCCCTGGGCGGGACCCCGCGCCCGGCTGGGCTGACCCCGTCGAGCCGACCTCACCGGCGGTGCTGAGCGGCGTGGCCGCCGGGCTGGGAGAGGCGTTCCGCGGTGCCTCGGCCTGCGACCGGCTGCTCTACGGCTATGCCGAGCACACTCGGCGTAGGACTCTCCTGGGTTCATCGACGGGGCTGCGGCGACGCCACGACCAGCCCGCCGGGCATCTGCAGCTGACGGGCCGCGATCCGGACAGCGGCCAGGCGGCCTGGGTGGGCGCGGCCACCGATGACTTCAACGACGTGCACGTTGAGCAGCTGAGCGCCGAGATCGGCCGGCGGCTGGAGTGGGCACGCCGCCGCGTCGAGTTGCCGCCGGGACGGTACGAGTGCATCCTGCCGCCGGCCGCCGTGGCCGACCTGATGACCCACACCTACTGGGCGGCCGGGGCGGCCGACGCGATCCAGGGCCGCAGCGTCTTCAGTGCGCCGGGAGGCGGCACCCGCATCGGCGAACGGTTGACGCCGTTCCCGCTTACGTTGCGCGGCGACCCGGCCGCGGCCGGCCTGGCGTGCGCGCCGTTCGTGGTCGCACGTACCTCAGACGCCACCACGTCGGTGTTCGACAACGGGTGGGCGCTTCGCCCAACGACCTGGCTGGAGTCCGGCGTGCTGCGAGCGCTGCTGCAGACCAGGGCCGATGCCGGCGCCGACGAGGGTATGGTGACGCCGCACATCGACAACCTGATCCTGGAGTCGGTGGACGGCGTCGGGTCTGAGGACGACCTGGTGGCACGTACTGAGCGGGCGCTGCTGCTCACCGGCCTCTGGTACATCCGGGAGGTGGATCCGGCCAACCTGTTGCTGACCGGGCTCACCCGCGACGGCGTATACCTTGTCGAGCACGGGGAGATCGTCGGGTCGGTCAACAACTTCCGGTTCAACGAGAGCCCGGTAGACATGCTGGGCCGCGTGCGGGAAGTAGGCGAGACGGTCCGCACGCGCGCCCGGGAGTGGGGTGACGGCTTCAGCGCGATAGCGATGCCTCCGCTGCGCGTGGCGGACTTTCACATGTCGTCAGTCAGCGAGGCTATCTGAAAATTTCACTATCTTAGTTTAGATCGTGCCGGTATCCGTTTGGATGCCGGCACGTCCGTTGACCGGCGAAAACGCCTGCCTGGAAGCCAAATTCGGCGTGGCCTGAGTATCTGACGTATTGACTCGCACTTTAAAAAACCATAGCTTTTGGTCGAGGTTCGGAGGTGGGCACGCCAAGGGGCGGCCGCGGGCATCCGAGCCAGCCAAGGAGGTGAGCCGTGACCAACACGGCACGAGAGACCTACGAGTCCCTCAACATCGAGCCGAAGCCGCTCCGGCCGCACATCCTCGCCGCGGCCACGGTCGTGTTCGGCGACGACTACTACGGTGGCCGCCGCGAGACGATCAACCTGTCCGGCTTCGTCCAGATGAACAAGTGGCCGATGCCCGGCTTCCAGCACCGGGTGGCCGAGGACGGCACCGCCAGCTTCGACCTGGAGCTGATCAGTGCCCCCGAGGTCGGCATCAAGGGGTTCAGCTACACCCTCAACGACCGGATCCAGATCCTGTCGAACCCCTACCTGCCGAACACCGGCCACATCAAGCAGATCGTCCCGGGTAAGAACTTCCCCGCGGAGTTCTACATCCGCCGGTTCGGCATCCTGGAGACCAGCACCATGCGGCTGGCCCACCGGGGTGTCATCGACGTCAAGGGCATCGTGGACGGCATCCCGCCGTACAAGAAGCCGCTGACGCCGCCCTTCCTGGGCCGGCCCTACGGTGACGGCGAAACCGAGATCATGCCCGCCCACAACGTCGTGCGGGGCACCAACCTGCCGGCCGCGTGGTACCCGTCCACCGACGACAACGAGGCGATCGGCAACGTGCCGGACGCCTTCTTCGCCGCCGGCCCCGGCCCGTGCGTCTCCATGCTGACCGACCCGTCGGTCATCATCCAGGCGTCGTCCGAGGCGAAGATCAAGGTCGAGGTCAACGGCAAGACGGAGACGATCGAGCTCGCCGGCGAGTACCCGCTCGCCGCCGGTGCCGAGATCCTCCTGTTCGGGCCGGAGAAGCACGACCAGGGTGCCGGCGTGCTGGCGCAGATGGCCCGCGTGGCTGTCGTCGGCGAGTGCGCTGCGCTCGGCGGCCGCGTCATGCTCCGGGTCAGCTTCTTCGCGGTCTCCGGCGGCCAGCTCGGCGACGGCACCGAGGAGAGCCTGAGCCAGGTTCGCTACCCGGGCGAGCTGCACTTCGACGCGCAGTTCGAGCTGGTCACCCCGGCGGCGACGCTGTACGCCGCGGCTCCGGTGCACCTGCGGGGCAAGCTCAACGACGTCGAGCCGGCGGGCACGGTGCTGTCGGCCGACTACGCGGACGCCCCGCTGCGGTCGGCGGACGGCGTCGCCCAGGCCCGTCTGACCGGCGTTGCCCTGAAGCTGGGCGACGCCCTCGTCGGCGCCGAGGCGTACGTCAGCGCGTGACATCCTCGCGCGATTGACGGCCGTCAGTGTCGTCCCGGGGTGGCTCCGGCCGCCCCGGGGCGGCACCACCGTGGTTGAGGAGGGTGACAGGCATGTTCGAGCGGTTCACCGACCGAGCGCGACGGGTTGTCGTCCTGGCCCAGGAAGAGGCCCGGATGCTCAACCACAACTACATCGGTACGGA